>NZ_JBEXGU010000211.1:0-13525 GCF_040607515.1 Streptosporangium sp. NPDC005286
GTGCGGCGCCGCGGGCGTGTGAGTGCGACGCGGGCGTGGCTCGCCGCCGCGGAGCGCCACGTGCGGGCCGGCCATCCGGCACCGCCCATCACCGAACCGGCTCGCGCGGCGGCCGATCCTGCCGAACCGCCGCCACCACCCCGAGTGAATGCCGGAGGCGGTGTAGTAGTACCGCTTGTGAAGTCTCCCGGCGCCTTCCGCGTCATGCCTGGACGCAGCGGCCATGAATATTTCTGCCGATCACAAAAATTTTCCATGCCCAAACCGAGTACGGAATATCAAAACGCGTGCGACGTACCCAGAAGAAGCTCGATCAAAAGGACTACGAGCACTCCTCAGGCGTGGAGCGACACTCCGAAAGGTTTCGGATATGCTGCCCAGCATGTCAGGTAAGCCTCGGGTGACGATCGCCCGCATCGCCCAGGAGGCCGGGGTCTCCGCACCCACGGTCTCCAAGGTGATCAACGGCAGGTCCGAGGTGTCGCCGGAGACCCGCAGGCGAGTCGAACGGCTCCTTCACAAGCACGGCTACGTCCGCCGTGCCACCGGCGCCGACGGCCCCGTCGGCCTGGTAGACCTGATCTTCGCCGAGTTGGAGAGCCCGTGGGCGATGGAGCTCATCCGCGGGGCCGAGAGCGCGGCCGCGGAGGCCGAGGCCAGCATCGTGATCTCCGTCCTGCACACCCACGCCGGCCCCGGTCGTGACTGGCTCGACCGGCTGGCGGCCCGCCGTACCGACGGCGTGATCATCATTGGCTCCCGGCTCTCGGCTCAGCAGTACGGCCAGCTCAACACCCGCTCGATCCCCTTCGTGGTCGTCGACCCCGAGGGCGAGCCGGCCCCCGGCGTGGCGTCGGTGGGCGCGACCAACTGGCAGGGCGGCCTGAACGCGACCCGGCACCTGCTGGAACTGGGCCACCGTCGGATCGGCATGATCGGCGGTCCACCCGACGTGCTGTGCAGCCGCGCCCGCATAGACGGCTACCGTGCCGCGCTGGAGACCGCGGGCGTCGAGGTCGATCCCGCGCTGATCCTGCACGGCGACTTCCTCGTCGGCTCCGGCCACGACCACGGTCACGCCCTGCTCTCGCTGCCCGACCGCCCGACCGCCATCTTCGCCGGCAGCGATCTGCAGGCCTTTGGTGTCTTCGAGGCCGCCAGGCAGCGCGGACTGCGCGTCCCCGACGACCTGAGCGTCGTCGGCTTCGACGACCTGCCCCTTTCCAGGTCCGCCTGGCCACCGCTCACCACGGTCCGCCAGCCCCTGGAGGAGATGGCCTTCCTCGCCACCCGCATGGCACTGGGCATCTCCCGCGGCGAGGCTCCCGAACCCCGCCGGGTCGAACTCTCCACCGACCTCGTCGTCCGGGAGAGCTCCGCTCCCCCAGCGGGCTAGCGCGCGAATCTCACCGAGCTTCACCGGCGGCCTGCCGTGGCCGCCTCCGGAGCCTCGCCGCGGGAGCACCATGCCGTCGCTCCTGCTTCACGTCGATTACGACGCGCCTCTAATCCCGCCAACTCCTATGGCAAATTACCCAGATATTTCATGCGATCTCGCGATAACACTTCTCCCCTATTACCTTGTCTCATATGGTGACTCTGCCGCGAAAAGCCTTCGAATAATAAACCCTTAAATCCGGCATGTGGCCACCAGTGACAGGGGAGAAGCCCATGGCCGCTTCACGATGGAGAATCACTCGTCTCGCACTCGTCTCGTTGCTCACCGGCGTTCTGATCGCGGGCCTCACCGGGACCGGGACCGCGACCGCCACCGCGAGTGGGCACGCCCCGCTGAGCGCCTCCACCGCGAGAAACCTCGACGACATCAACCAGGACATTCGCAGCGCCCAGTACGTCGTCAATCGTTTCTGGGCAACGCACTGGTCCGAGTTCTTCCCCGGCTGGTATTCACCCCCACGCGTTCTCGGCGGGTACGACGGCGCGCGGAGCAACGCGCCGAGATGTCAGGGGTCCCCCCTCCCCGATGACAACGCCCTGTACTGCTGGCCGCCCTACGACTTCATCGCGTGGGACGTCGACCTGATGCGAATGGGATACCGGCAGGGGGACGCCTGGGTCTATCTGATCATCGCGCACGAATGGGGCCACGCCGTCCAGGCCCGCATTCCACGGAAGCTGCTGTCACAGCGACTCGAACTCCAGGCCGACTGCCTCGCCGGGGCGACCCTTTTCGGAGCCGCCGAGGACGGCATCCTGTTCTTCGAGACCGGCGACACCCAGGAGATCGCGGCGGCCCTGCGGCAGCACGCCGACGACACCCCCTGGACCGACGTGAGCGACCACGGCAGCGCCTCCCAGCGCCTGAGCGCCTTCAACCGGGGCGCGCGCCACGGCGTGCGGGGATGCTTCACCTGACGAGGGGCTCTCCCCGAGACCTCGGCCGCCCTCGCGAATCCGCCCGTTCGTATCCGTTCCCCGGCCCGCGCGTGAGCCACCCGCCCCGCGCGCGGGTCCGGCCCCGCGCGGGATGTCGACCCCCGTCATGGGCTCGTGGTCACTCCGCGGCGAGTCCGCGCCGGATCAGCCGAGCACCACGGGTTCAGGATCTCTCCGCCGCTAGGCGGAGCTGTGCGCCGGGACCCACCTTGCTTCGGCCGGGAATCCTCTGCCCCTGAGGCCGCGGAGGGGGTCGGCCCTCTTCCTGGAGAGCGACTCGGCGCCCCGCCGGTCGTCCGGCAGCACCTGCCAGATGGGATCACGCCGGATGACCGGCCGGTTCCGGTCCGGCTCCGTCTCCGAGATCGGCGTCCAGAGCGTGCGGACGCCATGCTCGTTGACGAGCCGCAGGGGGGTTCGGCACCCCGGGCAGCGGATCCTTCCGGTGCCGAGGTCCTCGCGCCGGGCGGTGAAGTAGCCGTAGTGGTCCACCCCCCGCTCGTCCCACGCCAGATCCATGTGCCGATCCCAGTCGACCTCCGCGGCGGCTCCGCTCTTCGGGGCACAGACCGGGCAGGGCACCCGCATCTCCTCCCAGAACCGCGGGCCGGCGAGTTCCGGATCGTGCCTGCCGACGTACCTGACCGTTCCGGCGACGATCCTCCCTCCACCCGCCGTTCGCCCGCGGACCTCCGGAGCGGTGGTGATCGGATCGGAGTTGTTGATGAGCCTGGCGAAGCGATCCGCGTGGGCGTCACCCAGGCGGGGGACGCCCAGGACGGTACGGGCGGTCAGGTGTTCCAGTCGCCGGATGGCGCCCGAGGGCCGGGCGACGTGCGCAGAGGTGATCATGGGTGGCGTGGAGCCGCGTGGCAGCAGCCACAGCGTGGCCAGCAGTTCGCTCACCGTCCAGAACGACGTGAAGTAGTCGGGGGCGGGATGGACGATGGCCCTGCCGGTCGCGATGATCTCGTACATCAGCCGTGCCACGCCTTCCCACATCTGCTGCCGCGTGACCACCTCGGCCGGGTAGGAGTACTCGCGGGGCGGCACCATTCGCACGGTGACCGCGTGGGCCTTCTCGAAGGTGGCACGCCACTCCTCCGCCTCCCTGCGCCCGCCGTCGTGGAAGCTGAGAAAGTAGTCGGCCGGGTTGTCGAACATCCAGTAGTGCCCCGGTGAGCGCGGCGACGGCGCCCGGTCCGCCCCCAGCGCGCGGCGCAGGTGCCGCTCCAGCCACTCGCCCAGCGCCGGGTTCTCCAGGGTCTCGCCGTGGACGGGAGCGTGGCTGGCACGGGTCAGTACGTTGCGGGGCAACGGGCTGCGGCTGAGGACGATGCTGCCGGGGTCGAGCTTGGCGCGCGTGTCGAAGGCCGCGTAGACGTCCTCGGAACCCTCGACCGAGCAGTCCCACACGACGAAGGTCGACGTCCGCCGCGCCGCGAGCGCGACGGCCCCGCCGATGCCGGGAGGCGCGACCACCAGACCGATCCCCAGCCTCGCACAGATCGGCCGTACCCAGTTGTCCAGCAGGTCACGGCCGCTCTCGGTCGGCGGTACGAAGGCCGTCAGGGTGGCGTTCACCCGGCCGTCCCAACCGGCCCGGCCTGCACGGCCGGTGCGCCCCACGGCCGGTGGCCCGCGCGGCCCGTCGCCGGCCGGCCAGGCCGCCGGCGATCCCTCCCGGGGTTGTACATGGAACCCATCTGACGCTCTCCCCTTGGCATGACGTTCCGTGAACGGCTCTCTCCGGCAGCGGAGGGTGTGCGGTGGCGATCATCCGCGCGGTCACCCGTCCAGATGGTTCTCCAGGAGGGTGACCAGCTCGATGACCCCGTGGAAGGGGAGAGGCGGCTCGGCCCCCTCGGCCTCGATGGTCCCGGCGATGTGACCGGTAGCGGTCCTCTGGACGTCTATGGTCAACCGCATTCCGGCCTCCCGTCGGCGGCGCCGCTCTCCTGGCGCTCTGGCAGGCGCTCACGGTAGTCGCGGGAGAGGCGGAAGGCATCCGGGTGGCACCCCTACGGATCGCCCGGCGGGCTTCGACACGCCCTGCTTCTCCGTACGCCGGCCTGGGGAGGCCGCTCCCCGGTTACTCGCCGGGGTCGGACAGGACGGCGCGGAGCTCGATCCTGCTGGTGACGTTCAGCTTGGCGTAGACGCGGTTCAGCTGTGTCTCCACGGTGCTGATCGTCACCGAGCGCCGCTGCGCGATCTGACGGGTGGTCATGCCCTCGCAGACCATCGCCACGACCTCGCGCTCGGCCCCGGTGAGGCTGCCGAAGGCCGCGCTGGGACCGTCCACCGACAGCCTGAGCTCCCCCGCCGTCTTCAGGGCGAGGTCGGCGTAGGCGGCGGCACCGGTGCGGTTGAAGGTGGCCAGCGCCCGCCGCAGCGACCGCTCCGCCTCGGCATGACGACCCCGGGCGTGCAGGGAGCGCGTCGTCACCAGGTCGATCCGGCCGGCCTCGATCGGCAGACCCACCTCTCCGGCCAGGGCGAAGGCCTCCTCACAGTCCCGTACGGCACGCGCGTGGTCACCGCGGGCGGCGGCGATCTGGGCCCGCACCCTGGCGATGGACATCAGCGTTGAGCGGCGCCCGCTGGAGGCGGCCCTGTCGGCGAAGGCGCCCAGGGCGACGTCCGCCTCGTCGAGCCGGCCGAGCAGGGAGAGCGCGTCGGCACCGACCGGGCCGAACAGGTGGGTACCGGGCTCCAGCGAGTCATAGTGGAACTCGATGGCCTCGGCCGCGCTGAGCAGCCGCTGGGCGTCGCCCCGGGCCTGGGCGATCGCCGCCCGCGCGCCGGCCGCGTAGGCGAGACTCACCCTGCTCTCGACGATCGGCGCCCATTCCGCGGCCTGGCGGGCGTGCTCGCGCGCCCGGTCCCACTCTCCCCTGGCCGCGTGGGGGTAGCACGCCAGGGAGTGCAGCAGGGCGTAGTCCCAGACCCGCTCGTTCTCCTCGGCGTCGCCGACGGCGAGCCGGGTGAATCTGACGGCGTCGTCGAGCCTGCCCCGCCGGTACTCGACCTCGCCCAGGAAGCCGAGCGCCTGGCCCACCCGCAGCGCCTCGCCGCGCGTGGCCCGCGCGACGCTGTCACGCAGGTCGCCGGAGGCTCCGTCGAGGTCGTCGGTCCACAGCCGGATCATGCCGCGGGCCACCAGACCGTCCAGCCCGGCCGCCGAACCTGGCAGGTCGGCGTCCGCCAGGGACCACAGTGCCTCCTCGGCCCGTCCGGCCAGGGTCCAGCCCAGGGATTGGGCGAACCAGGCGAACGCCCGCACCCACGGCTCGCGGCTGCCCGCCGCGACGGCCGCCGTGCCGTACTCGACCATCTCGGGGTAGGAGATCTCGACCACGCCGATGATCGCCAGCTGGGCCGCGATGCGCGCCCGCAGGTCCGCGGGCGCGTGCGGGCTCTCCGCCCCGTCGTACCCGGCCGCGCCCAGTGCCTTGACCAGCAGCAGCCTGGCCTCCGCGACGCGTCCGGAGATCAGGGCCTGGTAACCGGCGACGTAGTCGCGCCAGGGGCCTGCCGGCGCGGCGAGGATCTCGCTCTCGTAGCGCCTGGCGACGGTGGCGTCGCCGCAGACCAGCAGGGTCTCGGCGGCGGTCAGCACGCGGGCGACACGGTCGGGCCCCGGCGGGGTCAGTTCCGCGGCGTGGCGGGCGTAGACGGCCGCCAGCGGCAGCCTGCCCCGAGACAGCTGGGCCTGGGCCTCGCCCTGGGCCAGCGCGGCGAGCTCGCCGTCCGTACCGCCGCCGGAGGCGGCGATCCCGTGCCAGAGCGCGCCCGGCCCTCCCAGCAGGGCGGCGTTACGGTGCAGGGCACGGCGGCGCTCGACGCTGGAGTCGTAGTAGATGCGGTCCCAGACGAGCAGGGTGGTGAAGGCGAACTCCTGCCCCGCCGTTCCCGGGATCTCCTTGACCAATCCGGCACCGACGGCCTCCGTGAGGGGAACGGTGACGTCGGCGACGCCGGAGAGCGCACGCAGGTCGGCCAGGCGGAAGCGGCGGCCGAGCACCGCCGCCGCGCCCACGACCTCGCGGGTGCGGCGGGCACACGACGCCAGCCGCGCCACGACGGCCTGCGTCATACCGCGAGGGGCGGGCAGCGGGCCGTTGCCGAAGTTGATCGAGCGCATCTCCACCTGGTCCAGCAGGAGGATCGAATGCTGCGCGTTGCCGTCGGTGTGCTCGTGCAGTCTCCTGGCCCCTGAGGGGGTGAGCCCGTCGTGGCCTGTCGCGACGGCGAGCCGTACGAGATCGTCGGCGGAGAGCCCCTCGACCTGGAGCAGGCGCCCCTGCGGCGAGTCGAAGATGCGCTCCCAGCCCTCGTGGAGTTCCAGGGGTGGCGCGTCCGGAGCCGTTCCCGGCGCGTACCCGGGAGCCTGGTGGACGACCAGGAGCATGACCTGAGCGTTGCGCAGGCGCCGGGCCGCCAGGCGGAGCGCGGTCATCGACTGCCGGTCGCCGCAGTGCGCGTCGTCGACGACCACGATCAGAGCGTCCGCGGCGGCGAACTCCGCCGCGAGGGCCTGGCCGACGAAGGCGGCCTCGGCCTGCCCGGCCAGCGTCCGGGCGAGCGTCGGGGTCGGCAGCTGCTCGGCGATCTGTTCCAGCACCCCCCAGGGATGGGCGAGCGCGTCCTCGTCGCCGAAGGCTCGCACGGTCCGCACCCCGGGGACGGTCCGCAGGAAGCGCTCGACCAGCTCGGTCTTGCCGATTCCCGCCGTCCCCCGGACACCCACGATCCGTGCGTCGCGGCGTCTGGCCGCTCCCCACGCCTCCCCGAGGAAGTCGAGCTCCCGCTTCCGGCCGATGAACAGCGGAGAGGTTCTGCCGTGCAACGCAGCGCTCCCTTTTCACGTTTCGCATGTTCTTGACGGTGATTATGGGTCAGAGATCAACCAATCGGCACTGATTTCACCTGAAGATTCTTCGCGGAGTGAATCCGAACGAATTTCACATCGTCGGCGTACGGCGCGGATTCCACCGCGGGCACGAACGCGAGGGCAGGCCGGAAAGCGGGCCGCGATCGCACAGACTGCCGGGAGCCGGCCCCGCGGGAGATCCGCTACGCCCGTTCCCACAGACTCCCACCTGCTCTTTTCCCGATCCCACCGGCCGATTTCCCGCGCGGGGAACGATCCGCACTCGAGAGGGGGAGTGATTCACGAATACGGTCGACCACAAAACGACCGCCATCCTTAATTCCCACACACACGGTATGGATTTTCCACGACCGGCGACTTCGGCGCTCAGTAAGTATGCGATGACGCGAAGTGCCCAATGCCCCGCACCATTACGCAGGAGCGCACACCGCGGAGACCACGTGTGACTCTGTAGGTGAATTTGAGAGCCGGATGTCGGTCAGTGGCTCTGTGGCGCTCGGTGGGGGTGGAGCCGTCTTAGCGAATTCCAGAGCCACCTGAGGGTAGCGGTGCGAGTATCGAAGCGTTACTCCGTGTGAGGAGACGCTGGTGACACACCCCCAGCCCAAGGTGGAGGTATTCGCGGCGATTCGCCGGGATTCTCGTGCGGGGCTGTCGGGTCGGCAGATCGCGATCAAGTATCGGGTCAGCCGGAACACGGTGGCTGAGGCGTTGCGTCAGCCGTGGCCGGAGCCGAGGAAGAAGATGGCGCCGCGGGCGAGTCGGCTGGATGAGTTCAAACCATTGATCGACGAGATGCTGCGGGCCGATCTGGATGCGCCGCGCAAGCAGCGGCACACGGCGAAGCGGATCTTCGCGCGGCTGGTGGATGAGCACCAGGCGATGGAAATCTCATATCAGATCGTCCGCGCCTACGTCGCTCACCGGCGGGGCGAGATCCGGGTCGAGGCAGGCCGGGGTCCGCCGGAGGCGTTCGTCCCGCAGTCGCATCTGCCGGGAGTCGAGGCCGAGGTCGACTTCGGGGACGTGACGGTCCGGATCGCGGGCGAGCAGGTGAAGTGCTTCCTGTTCTCGTGCCGATTGTCGTATTCGGGCAAGGCGGTCCGCCGGGTGCTGGCCACCGGAGGGCAGGAAGCGTTCTTCGAGGGACACGTCCACGCTTTCAGGGTGCTGGGCGGAGTCCCGACGGGCAAGGTCAGCTACGACAACCTCAAGGCCGCGGTCTCCGCGGTGCTGGGGTTCACCCGGGCCCGGACGGAGTCCGCCCGCTGGACGGCGTTTCGCGAGCACTACGGGGTCGAGGCGTTCTACTGCCGGCCGGGGATCAAGGGCGCCCACGAGAAGGGCACGGTGCACTCCTGTCCGGGGCGCGAGCCATCAGGAGGTGGGTCTGATGCGTGAGTGCTGTGCCAGGAACCAGTCGGTGGCGATGTCGGTTTCCGTGATGCGCCCGATCAGCGCCAAGGCCGAGCTGATGCTCTCTGGATCCTCCACGGGATTGTCGAGGACGTCGTCATCGCTTATCTGGAAGCGCAGTCCGTCCATCAGGTGATCGAGCGCGTGCGGGTCGTCGCCGGACCGCATCCAGTTCTCGGGCGAGAGTGGGTCGAAGGAGACGACCGTGCGGCCGTCGCGGGCGTAATCGAAGTAGGCGTTGTAGTTGATGTCCATGAGGAGGCCGAGGGCCTGGCGGCCGCCTTCGGTGACGGAGCGCAGGAACTCGCCGTGGCCGTGCGCCGGCACGATGCCGATCCAGCCGTTGACCTCGGCCACCCAGCGGGATTCGTCGTCGATGGCGTGGTCGAGGATCTCGCTCAGGTAGCACGGGGTCCGGGTGGCGAGGTCCAGGTGGAAGGTTCGGGCGAGGGCATCGAGGTCCGCGCCCTTGATCCACATGGCGCTGAAACCCAGCGCCCACAGGTCCATCTCGGCATCCAGCCCCTCAGTGAAGATGGTCGAGACCAGAAGGTCGTGCAGGTAGGTCGGTGACTGCATGGCCGCCTCTCGGAGGAAGGGGTATCCCGCAGGACGCCCCGCACTGCATGTCCGGACCGTGTCCGGGGAGATTACACGTGATCATCTGGGCTCGCCGCAGCAAGGACACGCCTCACCCAGGCCGGTCAGCCGAGCTTGGTGCGGACAGGCGGTCGGGGTCGACATGATCAGCGAGATAGATCATGACACCTTCGGGATGCATCCCGAAGGCCGCGGCCACGAGTTCGGCGTCCATGGTTTTGACCAGGTCAATCAGGCGGGTGGAGCGAAGCACCCGCGGTGAAATGCCGGCCGGATCCAAGATGTGGCTGACATAGGCGACGGAGGCCGGGTTCCGGCCCGCTTTGGTGCCCTTGGTGACTACCAGATGCGGGTTGCTGGTGCGCTGGGTCTCGCGGTGGGCCCCGCATCGCTGCACGGTGGTCCAACTGACCGGGTCCAGAGGCACGGGGTGAGGGCGTTGGCCGAGGCGGATGGTGCGGGCGACAGGATCGATGTCTCCCAGACGCAGATGGCGGACCTCGCTGCTGGAGGCGCCATGGAGCAGGGCGAGGATGCCCAGCAGAGCCTCGTGTGGATGGACGGCCGGGTCGATGGTCCACCGCTGGAAGAGGCGTCGCTGCTGGTCGAGGGTGAGAGTCTGGCCGATGAAGCCCTTGGGCGCCTTCGCCGACAGTCCGCTGGTGGGGTCGACCAGGATTATCTTGTGGCTCTTGGCGAAGCGGAAGAACTGCCGGGCGATCTGCAGCCGCCGCGGCCGGTTCTTGGGCTGAGCGGCCAGGAACGTCTCGATGTCGTGCACGTCGACCAGGGCCCAGTCCTGCTTGCCGCGCGCGTCCACGTGCTGGGCCAGATCGCGCACGGTGGACAGCTTGATGTCGAGGGTGACGTCGGCGCGGGGCAGCGTCCCGGCCCGGCGGGCGCGCTCGCGTGAGCGCAGCAGGAAGGGTGTTGAACACCTCCGCCGCGGGCCGCAGCCGTCCGGGGACGGCGTCGATCCGGCGGCGACGGCGGCCGGCGGCCAGCCGTTCCGCGTGGTCGGTGGCCAACGCCAGCCCGCGTTCGACGAAGAAGACTTCCAGCCCGCGCGCCAGCGACCCCATCGAACGGCCGGGCAGGCGGGCCCGCTCCAGCAGGGCTTGAGGGTGGTGGGGATGGTCATCGTCCAGCAGCCGTCCCAGCTGGCCGATCAGGCTGCAGGCCCGGGCCGGAGAGTGACCGGCGGCCAGGTGGGCGATGAGGTCGCCAAGCCAGGGCGGTGGATCGGCCAGTCGGGTGATGAGGTTCTCGCCGGTGACGAAGGGCCGTTCGGGGCGGCGTTGCCAGCAGGCCGAGCACAGGCCGTGGCCGGCATGCGGGCGAAGCTGACCGCATGCGTCACAGACACGCGGCGGGTCCTTCACCTGGCGGGGACGTGAGCAGGTCCCGCACCAGCCAGTGGCTTCGCGCAGATAGCCCGGGCGGCCGCAGCGCGGACACGGCTGCTGAGCCGCCCGCTGACGCGCCTTGCGGGCGCAGTCGCGGCACAGCGTCGCATCCGGTGAGCGGACCGGATGCCCGCACTCGACGCAGACGCGCGAACACGTGATGCATCGGCCGGTGTCGGCCTGCAGCACCCGCTGCTTGCCGCAGGCCGGGCAGGACGCCTTGGCGGCCGCGTCCTTGAGTCGGCCCAAGCAACGACCGCAGTGCTGGCGGCCGATGATGCCGACCGGACCGCCGCAGTCCACACAGTTGCGTTGCCGCTGGCCCATCTCGGTTCTCCGTGCTCGATCACAGCGGGGGCATGGAACGGCCCCCGCCGACGGCGCAGTTGCTGGATGGCCACCAGGTCCACGCCGCGCTCGTAGTTGTGGGTGGCGCACGCCCGGCGCAGCGCATGCGGGCTGAACCACTCTTCCTTCGGCCGTCCCTCCAACTGCATGAGATAGCGCAGCCGGTTACGGATAGTGCCGCGATGCAGGGCCCCGCCGGACTCATCGGCGAACAGCACCGGCGAGTCGGGGAAGCGGCCGCGCACGTCATTGAGGAACCAGCGCAGCACGAGGTCCAGCCCGTCCAGCATAGGCACCCATCGCGGTCGCGGCCCGGAGGTGTTGGCGCCCTTGCCGAAGCGGACATGCAGCTTGCCGAGTCTTCGGGGGTGACTTCCCAGGCTGGACGGCCCAGCGCGGCCAGGGTCCGCTCCAGCAGCCCGGTGTCGTTCTCGATGGTCACCGGACTGAACCCACGGGCGGTCCACGATGCCACGAACGCTTCGACGCATCGCGCCCGATACTCCATCGGGTCGCTGGCCGAAGGCTCGGGCGGGAGCGCCCTGCCCTCCAGCACCCGCAGTCGAGACCGGGCCACCGGCATACCTTCCTCACGCCGGAAGAATGAAGGTGGCGCCTAACTTATGCCCCTCGCACCTCACGAAATGAGAAAACGAGAAAGAACCCAGGAGCCCCAGCTAGCAGCCGGGATCCGCCGACAGAAACATGTGCCACCCCCAGATGGCTGGACCCGCACCTTCACCGACCCGCGCCTCTGCGCCGCGATCGTCGACCGGCTCACCTTCGCCGGCAACATCATCGAGACCGGCACCGACTCCTACCGCCTTGCCCAGACCCGAGCCAGAGTCGAACAAGCCAGCTGACCACACTTGTCGGCGTACACCTCCATGTGCAAAGGCGCGTACGGATAGACGCGCAGAGCATGATGGTGTTGTGGTGCCTCCGCCAGGAACGGCGAGGCGAACTCGACGGTGAGGCTTCTGATCTGCGAGGGATTCAGCGGCGAGGGATGGCGCTGGGGCTGGGAGCCCTCGTGAAGCTCATGTCCATCCAGTGCCGCCAGTTCGAGCCGTTGTCAGTGCGCTCCCATTCGGCCGTCATGGAGTCGCCGTCTTCGGCGATCACCAGCGTCGCCCGCTCCGTCTCGCCGGCGAACGTCCAGACACCCTCGTCGTCGACGCTTGCCCGCATGGTGACGAAGTTGCCTTGATTGTCGAAGGAGCGCATGGGATAGGTCCGGCTCGCTGGATCGTAGGGCCCGATCATCTCGATGACCTCGACGTGTTCCTCATTCATGCGCACGTCCACACGGTGAATGAGGAAGTGCTCGCCCGCCAGCCACTCGTAGGTGTCCGACCCGGCGATGCGGATCGCCGGGTCGATCGCGGTGGCCGCTATACGCCCCTGCGAACGCCAACGGCCAACCAGCGCATTCAGGCGCTGGTTCTCCGATCGCGGGGCACGGGTGTTGTCGTCTCCTGACATGGCGGATCCTCGTCATCGATAGCGTGTAAGATGTTGCTTAAACACTTACATACTGTCCCGGCAGTGCGCAAACGAAGGCGGTGGCCCATGGACGACGCGCTTCGCGCCGTGGCGGACCCGACCCGCCGCGCCATCCTCGTCCTGGTGCGGGATCGCGAGGTATCGGCAGGCGAGATCGCCGAGCGCTTTCCCGAGATCAGTCGCCCTGCGGTATCCCAGCATCTGCGAACGCTGACAGCAGCCCGCCTCGTCGACGTCCGCCGCGCAGGCAATCGCCGCTTCTATCGGCTACGTCCGGAGGGGCTGGCCGAGGCGGTGACGTTCCTGGAGACGATGTGGTCCACCTCGCTCAGCCGCCTCCAGTACGAAGCCGAGCAAGAAGAACGCGCGCACACTGGTGACCAGGACGTGAAGGGATCATTGTGAGCAGGACGATTGAGCAGACGTTGCACATCCGTGCGCGTCCCGAGACGGTCTGGCGGTTCTTCACCGACCCGGCACACCTGGCGCGATGGTGGGGGGCGGCCGAGCTGGACGCCCGCCCCGGCGGCACCTTGCAGGTTGCGATGCACGAGGGCCCACGCCCGGTGATGCGCGGACGGTTCGTGGAGTTCGTGCCGTACGAACGTCTCGTCTTCACCTTCGGCTGGGAGGCCACACCGGGAGCGCCCGACATGGCACCAGAGGCCTCCCGAGTCGAAGTCACCCTGACCCCGGACGGTGACGGTACCGAGCTCACCCTGCGCCACAGCGGTCTGCCGGCCGTACTCGAAGAGGAGACCAGCGACGGCTGGGTGCACCTGCTCCATCGTCTGGGCGAAACGGCAGAACGCCAGGAACTCCACTGAACCTGGTCGAACATGCGCGTACGTCGCACCCCTTGTCCGTGGCCATGTAAAAGTGGGTCTGGCCCACTTTCCGTGATCGTCGCGCGTGGCACGGTAACGGTTCGGGTGATCCGTTCTTGTGTCAGGCC
>NZ_JBEXGU010000212.1:0-13462 GCF_040607515.1 Streptosporangium sp. NPDC005286
GCTGGGAGTCGCGGCCGAGCGCCGCGACACCCCGCCGGGCTCGGAGTTGCTGACCGGCGTGTGGACCGTCGAGACGGGACGCAAGATCGTCTCGATCGGCATGCGGCAGAGCCGGGGCGTCACCAGCCACGGGTTCGCCCTCAACGTCGACGGCGACCTGGCCCCGTGGGGCTGGGCGGTGGCCTGCGGCATGCCCGAGGTCGACATGACCTCGATGCGGCGGGAGGCCCCCGCCACCGCGGCCATGGAGCAGGTCCGGGCCGCGGTGGCGGAGGCGTTCGAGGCGAGCTGACCGACTTCTCGGCCTTCCGGGGTGACCCGGATTCGCGCCGGCCGATCCTCGGGCGGTGACCGGCACGGGTCTGGGGAAGCCGGCCGGGGCCGGTCAGCCGATCGGCTCCTTGCCGACCGGGTCGACCGGGTCGAGCTCGTCGATCGTGCGGCGCGGGCCGGTGAACCAGTGCCTGGCCGACAGCGCCCACCACAGGCCCACGCCCAGCACCATCACGCCGACCACGATCGGCGCGTAGTTCACCGCGGCCGGTGTGAAGTCGTCACTGAACGGCACGGCCGCCGGGACCAGCGGCATGACGAAGTAGATCGAGACGATGACGATCTCGACGATGGCGATCCAGCACATGACCCGGTACTTCGATCCCAGCGTCCAGGGCCCCGGCTCGAACCGGTCGCCCATCCGCAGCCGGAGCCAGATCGGGATCGCGAAGGCGATGTAGAGGCCGATGACCGCCACCGAGACGACCGCGTAGAAGGCCAGCGGCAACCCGCCGGGGGCCTCGTACAGCGCGGGCAGGGTGAGGACCAGCGCGGCCGCACAGCCGAAGATGATCGCGTTGACCGGGGTCCTGTTGCCGTCCACCTTCGACCACAGGCGCCAGCCGGGGACGGCGCCGTCGCGGGAGAACGCGTAGGTCATCCGGGACATCGAGGTCACGCAGCTCATCCCGCAGAAGAACTGGCCGATGGTGGAGATCGTGAAGATCGCCGTGGCCAGGTTGCCGGGGAGCGCGCTGTCGAAGATGGCGCCGACGAAGCCACCCGCCTCGTTGACCGCGTTCACGTCGGTGGCCGCGAACAGGAAGGCCAGCAGCAGGATCCAGCCGCCGATCGCCGAGTAGAAGATCGACTGCCACAGTCCCCTGGCGGCGGCGGTGGAGGCGCCCTGGGTCTCCTCGGACACGTGCGCGCACGCGTCGAACCCGGTGATCGTGTACTGGGTCAGCAGGAATCCGAGGGGCAGCACGTAGAACCAGTAGGACGAGTCGGAGAAGCCGGAGTTGTTGATCGTCTCGGTGAAGACGAACGACATCGACTGGTGCGAGTCGGGACCGAAGATCAGGATCAGCACGATCACCGCCGCGCCGAACACGTGCCACCACACCGAGACGTTCTGCAGCAGCGAGATCAGCCGGTGGCTGAAGATGTTGATCAGCGCGTGCAGCACCAGGACGATCGCGAACAGGATGAACGCGTTGGTCAGGGTGGGATTCCAGCCGGGGAAGAACCGGTTGAGGGTGATGTTCAGGAAGGTCGCGCAGCCGTAGTCGACCGAGGCCGTCACGGCGATCAGGCCGATGAGGTTGAACCAGCCGGTGAACCAGCCGTGGATGGGCTTGCCCATCTTCGCGGCCCACCAGTAGATGCCGCCGGCGGTCGGGTAGGCCGACACCAGCTCTGACATGCAGAGCCCGATGATCAGGATGAAGATCGAGATCAGCGGCCACCCCCATGAGATCGCGATGGGGCCGCCGTTGTTCCAGGCCTGGCCGAACGTGGTGAAGCAACCGGCCAGGATGGAGATGATCGAGAAGGAGATGGCGAAGTTCGAGAAACCGCTCCAGGTTCTGGAGAGCTCCTGTTTGTAACCGAGTTCGGCGAGTCGCCTCGCGTCCTCGTCGACCGACGTTGGCTTGGTCACGCAAGCCTCCTAGCGTGGTGGTGCGGGGGGTGGGAATCCGGTGCTCGCGCCCCGGACGTCATCGACGAGCCGCCCGAACTCCGGGTCGTCCAGATCTCGTACGGCCTGTGAGAACTTGTCGGCCGCCTCGGCCTCGTAGTCGAAGTCGGCGTCGGCGGCCCGCTCCTTCAGCAGCCCGTGGTGCACGGCGAACCAGAGCGTCCAGGTCAGGTTGGACATGATCAGGTTGAGCCGGACCCTGGAGGTGAGCCGCCGGTCGTCGGTGCCGAAGTAGGCGCGGGCCAGCCGGGTGGTCAGGTCCGGGTCGTAGTCCGCCTCGGCGGCGATGTCGCCCAGCTCGAAGGCGGGGTCGTTGTTCCCGGAGAGCTGGTAGTCGACGATCCTGACCTCGGCGCCGCAGCGGATGAAGTTCTCCGGCAGCAGGTCGTTGTGGCACGGCACCTTGGGCAGCGGGTCGGCGGCCAGCGCCCGCTCGATCTCCGTCACCGTGGCAAGACGGTCCTGGTAGCCGTCGGGTGTGCCCAGTTCGTGGGTACGGCATAGGGCGAGGAACTCGTCGAGCTTGCGGAAGATGGAGAAGTCGTTGACGAACCGGGGCCCGGCGTGCAGCCGGCGGCAGGCCGCCGCGATGGGGCCGGGAAGTGTCCGTACGGTGTGCGCGTCCAGGGTGACGCCTTCGAGGTACTCCAGCACCAGCGCGCCGGGCAGCCGGTGCAGCACCCTGGGGCCGACCCCCGCGTCCGCCGCGTGGACGGTGTTGGCGATCTCCTCATCGAGCGGTATGCCCAGGCCGGCGGCCGACACCCGGGGATCGAGCACCCGCAGCAGCCAGCGCTGTCCGTCGGCGGCGTCGAGCCTGGCGATCCGATGGCTGAGCCCGCCCTTGATCGGTGTCTCGGTCACGGGCTGTCCGGCCCATTTACGGACGTCCCCTAGAGGATCTGGCATGCCGCTCTCCTTTGGCCTACCTTCAGACCATTGATCCGATTCTGCGGACGAGGTGTTACAGAGGGGTTGCGGACTTTGAAACTTCCCGGCTCTGCACGGGCCGTCGTGATCGGTGGCGGGGTGGCCGGGTGCAGCGTGGCCTATCATCTGGCAAGGCTTGGCTGGACCGAGGTGATACTCGTCGAGCGACACGAACTCACCGAGGGGACCACCTGGCATTCGGCCGGGTTCGTGGGCCAGCTCCGCTCCACGGTCACCCAGACCAAGATGATTATGTATTCGGCCGGTCTCTATCCCGAGCTGGCCGAGCTCACCGGCCTGGACCCGGGGTGGCACGGGGTCGGTGGACTTCGCCTGGCGACCACGCCCGAGCGGGTGGAGGAGTCCCTGCGCCTGGCCGGGGCCGGGGAGACCTACGGGCTGGGTCTTGAGGTGCTCTCCGGCGCCGAGGCCGGGGAGATGTCCCCGCTGCTGTACACCGACGACGTGCGGGCCGCGCTCTGGCTGCCCGGGGACGGCTGGCTGGATCCGGCGCTGCTGGCCAGGGCGCTGGCGGCCGGGGCGCGGAAGCTGGGCGTGCGGATCCTCACCGGGACTCGCGCGGTGGGGCTCGACGTGGCGGGCGGGGCGATCACCGGCGTACGGCTCGCTTCGGGCACCGAGGGAGCCGAGGACTTCGAGGAGTGGTCGGTCCAGACGGAGACCGTGGTCGTCGCGGCGGGTGCGGCCAGCGGGCGGGTCGGGCGGCTGGCCGGGGTGGACATTCCGGTTGTGCCGATCAAACACCAATATGTGGTCACCGAGCCTTTCGGGGTTCCTTCCTCCACGCCCACGGTGCGGGATCCGGACAACATTGTCTATTTCCGGGAAGAAAATGGCGGGATTCTGGTCGGTGGGTATATCCGAAACCCGGAGATCTGGTCCACGGCTGCCCCGCTTGAGGAGCCTCGGACCGTCTTTCCCCCTGATATGCCGAAATTCCAGGAATCGTGGGAGTCTGCGGTGCGGCGGGTCCCCGCCCTGGCAGGTACCGAGATCACGAAGGTCGTCCACGGCCCCGAGGCGTTCACCCCCGACGGGGAGTTCCTTCTCGGCGAGACCTCGGTCCGCGGGTTGTGGGCGGCGGCGGGCTTCTGCGTCCACGGCCTGGCCGCGGCCGGCGGCGTGGGCAAGGTCATGGCCGAGTGGATCGTGGATGGCTCGCCCGAGTACGACGTGTTCGGCATGGATCTGCGACGCTTCGGGCTGCACGCCCGTTCCGCGGCGTGGAGCCGCGCCAAGGCCCTGGACTCCTACTCGAAGTACTACGACATCGTCTACCCGGGTGAGGAACGGACCGCCGCCCGGCCGCTCCGCCGCTCTCCCGCCTGGGTCCGGCACGCGGAGCTCGGGGCGGCGTTCGGCGAGAAGGCCGGCTGGGAGCGGGTGAACTGGTTCGAGTCCAACGCCCGCCCGGCCGCGGAGCCCGACCGGGACCCTCCCCTGGGCGACGGGGATGTCCGCTCGGAAGGCCAGGGCCTCCGGAGGGGCGGCCGGGATGTCCGGGAGAACGGCCGGGGCCTCCGCCCGGACGGATGGGCCGGCCGGATCTGGTCGCCGGCCGTCCGAGAGGAGTGCCTGACCACCCGCGACGCCGCGGGCCTGTTCGACCAGACCTCGTTCGCCAAGCTGGAGGTGGCGGGAGCAGGAGCACTGGAAGGGCTGCAGCGGGCGTGCGCCGGGCAGCTCGACAGGCCGGTGGGCTCGATCGTCTACACCCAGCTCCTCAACGCGCGCGGCGGCGTCGAGGCCGACCTGACCGTCACCCGCCTGGCCGACGACCGCTTCCGGTTGGTCACCGGCACCGCCTTCGGCGTCCACGACGCCGCCTGGCTCCGTGGCCGGGGACTCGACGTCCGTGACGTCACCTCGGCCCATGCCTGCTACTGCCTGTGGGGCCCGCGAGCGCTCGACATCCTCGGCTCCGTCTCCGGCGACGACCTGACCTTCGGCTACCTGAGGGCCAGGGAGATCAGCGTCGGAGGAGTCCCGGTGCTGGCCCAGCGGGTGACGTTCGTGGGCGAGTTCGGCTGGGAGCTGTACTGCCCCTCGGAGTACGGCCTGACGCTCTGGGACACGCTCATGGAGGCGGGAACGCCACATGGCATGCGCCCGGCCGGGTACCGCGCGATCGACTCGATGCGCCTGGAGAAGGGCTACCGCGTCTGGGGCCTGGACGTCACCCCGGAGACCACCCCGTACGAGGCGGGCCTGGGCTTCGCGGTCGCCGGGGACAAGGACTTCCTCGGCCGCGCCGCCCTGGACGCCGCCCACCGCCCCGCCGGCGACCGTCCCGCACCGGCCTCCTCGGCCTCCTCGGCCGCGAGTCCAACGGCCCCGGTGCCCGCGCGGAGCCTGTTCTGCCTGGTCCTGGACGACCCGCGTCAGGTCTGTCTCGGTGGTGAGCCGGTCCGCTCCGGCGGCCTGCCCGCCTCGCGGGTGACCAGCGGCGGGTACGGCCACCGGGTCGACCGCTCGATCGCCTACGCCTACCTGCCCGAGGGCACCGCCCCGGGTGACCGCGTCGAGGTCGGCATGACCGGCACCTGGGTGGGCGCCGCCGTCGCCGCCGAACCCCTCTACGACCCGTCCTCAGAACGCGTCCGTCGCCTGCCGTCCTGACCGTCCGGCCGAGGGGGCGGTGCCGTACCGGAGCCCGGACGGCGCGCACCGCCAGGGCTCCGGGGAGCGCGCCGTCCGGGGCCCGTCCCCTCGCCGGTTCAATCGTCCGATGTGAGACCGGCGGCGACCGCGGTCAGCTCGCGCTCGACCGCCCGTCTGCCGCCGAGATCCTTCGCGTAATCAGGACTGATCATCACCTCGACCGCCCGTTCCTCGCCCACCTGCAGGAAGATGCTCGGGGTCCCCTTCCCGCCGTCCTCGCCGACCCACTGGTCGACGACATAACCGGTCCGGCCATCGCCGAGGGGCACCTGTCTCCCCTTGTTCGCAACGCGGTAGCTCTGCCACTGCTCGTCGGCGCGTGCGGCGGCCAGACCCTCGAAGACGAAGATCTGGACACGGTAGGAGCCCTCGCCGTCGTCCGGATAGCTCCACGTCGTGGAGTACTCGTCGCCTCGGTTCACCGCCCAGGCGTTCCGTACCAGGCCGCCGGTCATGTATCCCACGTGGACGCGCCCCAGGGTGTTCCCGGTGCCGATGCCGACGGGCGTACGGAAGACGCGCGGGGTGGCCGTGGGCGTCGGCGTGGGCATCGGGGGTTCGGTGAACAGGGGCTGCGGCGCGTTCCGGTCGCCGGTGTCAGGCTCTGGCGTCCCGGAGGTCGCGACCTGGTCGTGCGGTGCGGGAGCCGGGTTCAGCGCCAGCTGGACGGGGGCCGCGATCCCCGCGACGGCCGCCGCGGCGACCACGGCGGTGATCCTGATCCGCCTGGTGCTCCTGCGCCGCGAGGACCGGATCACCCGCTCGGCCAGGCCGGGGGCCGCGCGCAGCCGCGCGGTCTCGTCCGCCATGATCTGGCGGATCTCCTGTTCAAGCATGGGCACTCCTGATCGCCTCCTCCAACGGCTCCCCGCCGATCGCCGGCCGCAGCTTGGCGAGCGCCTTGGACGCCTGGCTCTTGACCGTTCCCGTCGAGCAACCGAGGATCTCCGCGGTCTGCGCCTCGCTGAGGTCCTCCCAGTAGCGCAGGACGACCACCGCGCGCTGCCGGGGCGGCAGCTCGCGCAGCGCGTCCATGAGCGCGTGGCGGAGCGGGATGTCGGTCTCCCGCGACGGCCGTTCCGGCGGGGTGCCGGTCGGGATGATCCTCAGGACCGCCCTGCGCCGGGCACGGCTGATGGCGGTGTTCACGATGATGCGGCGGACGTAGGGTTCTGGATCGCTGTCGCTCCGGACCCGGCCCCAGTTGCGGTACGCCCGCTCCAGGGCCGTCTGCAGCAGGTCCTCGGCGTCCTCGGTGGCGTCGCAGGCGAGATGGGCGATCCTCAGCAGGCTCGTGCCGCGTGCGGCGACGAAAGCTGAGAATCCAGCATCATCTCGGCCGATCACCTCAGTTCATCCGATCTCATACCTCTCCATACGCCTGAGCGGAGAGAAGGGTTGCCCGCCGCCGATTTTCGGTAAAACCCGTCACCGACCTGCGCATCGGCGATCCTGGGCTCTGGAGACCAGCTCCAGGTATACCCCCAGGGGGTTGCTGGAAAGGGTGGTGATGTGGCACTGTGGTGGAGTCGATAGATACCCCATGGGGGTATTGAGGAGGAGTGATGAACGGCGCGATCAAGGTGGGCGCGTACGTGGTCGGGCTGGCGGCGGTGTTCGGCGGCGCGCTGGGGGTCGGCCGGGTGGTCGGGCCCGTTGGAGGCGCGGTGGCCGAGGCCACCCGCGATGCGGGCCACGGCGCCGAGCCGGGCGCCGGCCATGCCGCCGGGGCGGGCGCGGGGCACGACGAGGGACCGGGGGCGGTGCGGACACCGGCCGTTCCCGGCGGGCTCCAGGTCTCCCAGGGGGGATACACGCTCCTGCCGGAGACCGACGAGGTCAAGGCGGGCAAGCGGACCGACTTCCGCTTCTCGGTGATCGGTCCCGGCGGCCATCCGGTCACCGGGTTCACCACCCAGCATGACAAGAAGCTGCACCTCATCGTGGTCCGCCGCGACCTGACCGGCTTCCAGCACCTGCACCCCACCCAGAAGGGCGGGGTCTGGTCGGTCCCGCTGGAGCTTCCCGCCGCCGGGGAGTACCGGGCGTTCGCCGACTTCGCCCCGGAGGGGGCGGAGGCCATGACGCTCGGCATGGACCTGTCGGTGGCGGGTGACTACCGGCCCGAGCCGCCGGCCGTCCCGGCGGAGACCGCGAAGGTGGGCGACTACACCGTCACCCTGGCCGGCGACCTGGTGCCCGGCCGTACCAGCATGCTCACGCTGTCGATCTCCAAGGACGGGAAACCGGTCACCGACCTGGAGCCCTACCTGGCCGCGTACGGTCACCTGGTCGCGCTCCGTGACGGTGACCTGGCCTACCTGCACGTGCACCCCGACGGCGCGCCCGATGACGGGCGCACCGCGCCCGGCCCGGACATTACCTTCTACGCCGAGGTGCCGAGCGCGGGGACCTACGGGCTCTACCTGGACTTCAAGCACGCCGGCACCGTGCGCACCGCCGCCTTCACCGCCGCCACCAGCCCGGATCCCGAGGCCGGTGGGGCCACGGCGCCGGCCGGGGACGGTCACGGCTCCCACGAGCACGGACGGTAGCCGTGAAATACCCCGAGGGGGTTATGTGTTCCCAGGGTGAGAGGGCAGAGCATGTCCGCCCCCACCCGTGGCGGGGACGACCGGCCGAACGGGCCGGTGCCCAGCCCCCGACGAGGCGCACGGCCGAGTACGACGACAGGCGAGACACAAGGAGAGGACATGACGTCCATGACCACCGGTAGGCCGCCCGCCGGCGGCGAGATCGAGTTCGCCATCGGTGGCATGACCTGTGCCTCCTGCGCGGCACGCATCGAGCGCAAGCTCAACAAGCTGGACGGGGTGACCGCGACCGTCAACTACGCCACCGAGAAGGCGAAGGTCGCCTACCCCGGTGACGTCACCCCCGAGGACCTGGTCGCGGAGGTCGAGAAGGCCGGATACACCGCCGAGCTGCCCGCCGCGCCGTCCCCCGAGAGGATGGCGGAGCCGGTCGAGCCGGACGTGCTCACGCCGCTCAGGCAGCGCCTGATCATCTCCATCGTGCTGTCGGTGCCGGTCGTCGCGATGGCGATGATCCCGGCGCTGCAGTTCGACAACTGGCAGTGGCTCTCCCTGGCCCTGGCGGGACCCGTCGTGGTCTACGGCGGCTGGCCCTTCCACCGGGCGGCCTGGACCAACCTGCGGCACGGCGCCGCGACCATGGACACGCTGGTCTCGATGGGGACGATCGCCGCATTCGCCTGGTCCCTCTGGGCCCTGTTCTTCGGTACGGCCGGGATGCCGGGCATGCGGCACGGCTTCGAGTTCACCCTCTCCAGGGGCGACGGCTCGGGGAACATCTACTTCGAGGCCGCCGCCGGAGTGATCACCTTCATCCTCGCGGGCCGCTACTTCGAGGCCCGTTCCAAGCGCCGCGCCGGTGCCGCGCTCCGCGCGCTGCTGTCGATGGGCGCCAAGGAGGTCACGCTGGCCTCCGGGGAACTCGTTCCCGTCGACAGTCTCAAGGTGGGAGACCTCTTCCTGGTACGGCCGGGGGAGAAGATCGCGACCGATGGCGTGGTCGAGGAGGGTTCCTCGGCCGTGGACACCTCCATGCTGACCGGTGAGTCGGTTCCCGTTGAGGTGCGGCCGGGTGACACCGTGGTCGGCGCCACCGTGAACGCCGGGGGACGGCTCGTGGTCAGGGCCACCCGGGTCGGGTCGGACACCCAGCTCGCCCAGATGGCCAGGCTGGTGGAGGACGCGCAGAACGGCAAGGCCGCCGTACAGCGGCTGGCCGACCGGATCTCCGCGGTGTTCGTGCCGATCGTGATCGCCCTGTCCGTGGTCACCCTGGGCTTCTGGCTCGGCACCGGTTCCGGAGCCGCCGCGGCCTTCACCGCCGCCGTGGCGGTGCTCATCATCGCCTGCCCTTGCGCCCTGGGCCTCGCCACGCCGACCGCGCTGATGGTCGGCACCGGCCGCGGCGCCCAGCTGGGCATCCTGATCAAGGGGCCCGAGGCACTGGAGTCGACCCACGGCATCGACACCGTCGTCCTGGACAAGACCGGCACCGTGACGTCGGGCACGATGACCCTCAAGGACGTCTTCACCGCGGAGGGGCAGGATCGCGACGAGGTGCTCCGGCTGGCCGGGGCGCTGGAGGCGGCCTCCGAGCACCCCATCGCCCGCGCCGTCGCCCGCGCCGCGGACTCCACCGCCAAGGTCGAGGACTTCGCGAACATCGAGGGCCTGGGCGTCCAGGGTGTCGTCGACGGGCGCGCCGTTCTCGTCGGGCGCCCCCAACTGCTCGCCGAATGGTCGCAGCACCTGCCGGCCGACCTTTCGGAGGAGCTGGACCGGGCGTGGGCGCGTGGGGAGACCGCCATCGCGGTCGGCTGGGACGGTAAGGCCCGCGCGGTGCTCACCGTCGCCGACGCGATCAAGCCCACCTCGGCCGAGGCGATCGCCGCGCTGCGCGCGCTCGGCCTGCGCCCGATCCTGCTGACCGGCGACAACGAGACGGTGGCCCGTACGGTCGCCGAGGCCGTCGGCATCAACGCCGTCGACGACGTCATCGCCGACGTGCTGCCCGCGGACAAGGTGGAGGTCGTCAAGCGTCTCCAGACCGAGGGCCGTACCGTGGCCATGATCGGCGACGGGGTCAACGACGCCGCCGCGCTCGCCCAGGCCGACCTCGGCATGGCGATGGGCACCGGCACCGACGTCGCGATCGAGGCCTCCGACCTCACCCTGGTCCGCGGCGACCTGCGGGTGGCCGCGGACGCGATCCGGTTGTCCCGCCGCACGCTGCGCACCATCAAGGGCAACCTGTTCTGGGCCTTCGCCTACAACGTGGCCGCCCTCCCGCTGGCCGCGTTCGGGCTGCTCACCCCGATGATCGCCGGAGGCGCGATGGCGCTCTCCTCGGTCTTCGTGGTCAGCAACAGCCTCCGGCTGCGCCGCTTCAGGTGACCGGTCACCGTACCGGCACCGCCAGGTCGGCGGAGGGTGCGGGGTCGACGTCAGGGCTCGGTGCGGGGTCTCCCGCGCCGAGCCCGTCGCGTTCCGACAGCCGGAG
This sequence comes from Streptosporangium sp. NPDC005286, assembly GCF_040607515.1. NCBI lineage: Bacteria > Bacillati > Actinomycetota > Actinomycetes > Streptosporangiales > Streptosporangiaceae > Streptosporangium > Streptosporangium sp. NPDC005286. The sequence continues at coordinate 10,643 of NZ_JBEXGU010000212.1, forward strand.
GATCCTGCCGACCGTCGCTGAGTCCGCGGCGTAGATGTGCGGCACGTCGACGAAGATCCTCATCGACCCGCAGCCCACCGTGAGGCCGTCCGCCACCTCGCTCTGGACACCGCGCAGCGGCACGTAGTTCAGGTAGCTGGTGAACGCGTTCTGGGACCGGAAGGCGGCGGTCATGGCCAGCTGCCCGGCACGGAGCCTGAAGGCGAGGCTGGTCAGGCAGGGCACCGCGTCGGGCTGCTCGCCGGGAACGGTCAGCGAGATCCAACCGCTCTTGGTGTACGGCTTGGAACGGAGCACGTCGACGATCCAGCCGAGCTGGTCGACACCGAGCAACTGGCGGAGCCGCCCTCCGTAACTGTACTTGAAGGGTGGCACGATCGACCGCTCGCTGAACTTGCTGGCGTACAGCGGGATCTTCCCCGCGTCGCCGTAGCACTTCAGGACCGGATCGTCCCAGGCCAGAGTGGTGATCTCGAACAGTACCGCCGGTGCCTCGATGATCGGGCCGCGGTCGTCCAGGGCGGGCCGGCCGTTGTTCGTCACGTGTCGCATCAGCCAGATCCACGTCTCCCCACAAGACGCGAATCTGAGGAGGTCGGGCATTCAGGTCTCCACGTTGGGGAAATGGAAGGGATTGTGTGGGAGCCGGCGTTGCCGGGAAACGTTGGCGCGGACGTAGTAGACGAAGTAGTGGATCATTGCGAGCAGCCCGATGATCACCAGGAGCAGGGCTGTGGTGGGCACGGCTCCGATCATCCCGAGCACGCCGACCGCGATGTAGGAACTGTTGACCAGGGCCAGCATCATCACGTTGATCCCCGGCCAGGCCAACGGCGCGTACGTCTCCGGATAGCGGGGGTCCACCGGCAGGTTGGGAGTCCAGCCGAGGGCCGAGAACTGGTCCTTGAGGTGGACGACGTAGAGCAGACGGAAATTGTTGAGCGCCCGCGCGGTTCTCATGTGCGCGTTCACCGCCTCGATCAGCCGCAGGAAGGGCAGTACGCTGAGCAGCCCGAACGCGGCGACCGTCGCGAACAGGTACCAGGGCACGCCCTGCCATGAGGTCAGCATGTTCGGGCTGATCACTTTCGCGCCGGTCAGCGCGATCGCGGCGGCGAACGGGGCGGAGAGCAGGCTCATGGAGAGCCTGGTCATCTTGATGCGCTCGTCCTTGGCGGCCAGGTAGACCTGGTACGTCCCGGTGAAGTCCACGGACACGAGGGCAAGGAATTCCCTGGGTGCCACTGGCAGCCCGTCCAGGGTCTCGGGCAGTGCTTCCGCGGTCGCCCGCGGTGACATCTTCCGCATCGGGACCCCACTTTCGACGAAGAGTGGATTTTCCCGTAGGAAGATATTGACTCACTTGTCAGGCTAATGAGTGTGTTTTGACGACATATATCTCAGGACTTCTGCGGGCACGTCACCCACGGGGCGCGGCCGGCCGTTCACGGCGGCCGGGCAGGGCCCGCCGGCGCCCTTCAGCCTTCCGCCGTCCCGGTCTCACCGAGCAGTGCCTCCTCCACGGAGGCGGCCATCGTGAAGTAGCTCAGCAGCCCGGTGGTGGCGAGCATGTGGCGCAGTGTCCGGCTCGCCCCGGTCACCACCAGGCGGGTCCGCGTCTCCTGGCTCCGGCGCAGGATCCACAGCAGCTCCGCGAGCCCGGTGGAGTCGCAGAAGGTGAGCCCCGCCAGATCGAGGATGAGCAGGGGGGTGGCCTCGGCCCGGGTACCCGGAGCCGTCTCGAAGGGGGGCGGGACCAGTGGGGACGGGGAGGGCGGGTTCTCCGGGAGGAGCGGCGGGGGAGAGAGCGGAGAGCCGTCGGTGCTCGTGCTCCAGAAGCGGGCGAGTTCCCTCCGGAAGACCGGTGCGTAGTCGTAGTCGAGTTCGCCGATCGCCCGGACCACGATGGCGCCCTCGTGCGCGCCGGTCGAGACGGAGAGCGCGTTCACACCTTCGGGTGGCATGGAAAGACTCCTTAAGCCCGCGGTTCACAGGGCGGGCGTTCCCTCCGTCTTACCAGGTATGCGGAGCCGGCTGCCCCACCGGAGGGCGGAATCACCTGTCTCCGCCAGCTCTGCGGGGTCTTTTCTTATCCCCATGCGCTCTCCTCCGTCCGGATCGCCGCCTGCCGCGGGCCGCGGTGTGGCACCGGACGGCGGGCGGCTAAGTTGGATCCGCCCGTATCATTTATCTCACGAGCTAAATCTCTTAGATGGTAAGGAGAATTCGCGATGGAAGGCAAGTCCGGCCCCGGGGCCTCGCCGCTGGATGTCCTGAGCCGGATGGACCAGCTGATCGCGTTGAGCATGGTCGGGCGGCACACGCTCGCCGAGCGCCTTGGCATCAACGTCACGGACCTGACGTGTCTCGGCTTCATCCTCGGCGCGAAAGGGGAGGCGCTCACCGCGGGGCGCCTCGCCGAACTGGCGGGTCTCACCACCGGGGCCGTCACCGGGGTGGTCAACCGCCTGGAGAGCGCGGGCTACGCCCGGCGCGTCCCCGACCCCCACGACCGCCGTCGCATCCGGATCGTCCCCGAGGGGGACCCGGCCGCCCGCATCGCGGTGGCGTACGAACCCACCTACCGGCGGCTCGTCGAGCTCTTCGAGAGCTACGGCCCGGACGAGCTGGCCGCCATCTCCGACTGGTTCACCCGCGCCGCCGACGCCATGCGGATCTCGCTGGCCGAGATCCGCGAGTCTCCGGCGCCCTAGGCCCTGTCCTGCGGATCTTGCCGTGGCGAGGATCGGTCAGGTGGTGTCTCGCAAGGCGGAGGAGGGAGATCGGAAGAGAACACCTCACAACTCCAGACACAGAACT
>NZ_JBEXGU010000213.1:0-13156 GCF_040607515.1 Streptosporangium sp. NPDC005286
GCGGCGCTCGGCGGGGGTACTCCAACCGAGCGTCTCGCTTATGCTTCTCCTGCCAGCAGCTGATCACCGTGTTGCGACGACCCCTGGAATTCGCCGTCTGGGGCGGGCTCTCACACTTGTACGGCTACCGCAGGCTGTCAGCGAGGTCTGCCGGGGTGAACCTCCATCTGAAGGGCCGAGCGGTCTCGTTGTAACGGCGCTCGAAGGCGATCAGTCGGTCTTCGACCCGGTCAAGACTGGTGAAGTCGAACGGAAACCCAAGGAGGTGTCAACCTACTAATGGGCAACTGGGAAAGCTGGTGCTCCAGCCCAACTCGCGGAAATGACGGCCCGGTGGGTGCGGGCAGCACGGGAGACTGGTAATCCGGCTCGCCGTTCCCCTCCCCCTGGCCCCCAGAGTCGGACAATCGTGCTGGACGCTTCTGTGGTGATAACTCCGCGACGTTAGCTTCCCGGCCCCGTGGTCTCCTGCGCCATGACAACCCTGCGATCGCGTCGGCTGGAGACCCTTCTCGGCACCGAGATCACTGAAGAGGCCCTCACCTGGGAGTACCTGCAGCGCCTTCTTGACGCTCAGGTGCCCGAGGCCACCGACCTCGACTACAAGGTCAGCTACCCCACCCAGCCCAGCGACCGGCACAAGCCCGGTGGCGATGTCGCCGCGATGGCCTGCGGCCCCGGCCCCGAAACGGCGGTCGGGGCCGTCAACCAGACGACCCGGACCAGGCATCAGGCTCTGACGGCGCGCCCGGGCAAAGCGGTCGGCAACAGATACTCGTCGCGGACCACGAACTGGCCGCCGACAAGGACGTGGACGAAACCGGAGGAATGCCTGACCGTCTCGGTGTAGGTGGCACGGTCACTGACGGTCTCGGGGTCGAAGACGGTCAGGTCGGCGTCGCAGCCCGCCTGAACACGGCCCTTGCGCCGCATCGCCGGGACACCCGAGCCCACCACGTCGGCGGGGATGAGCGTGCACCGGCGCACAGCCTCGGGCAGCGACAGGACGCCGTTCTGCCGGACGAGCCTGCGCAGCGTCCGGCCGTAGGTGCCGGCCGTACGGGGGTGGGTGACGGCGTCAGGCCCGAGCGGCCAAGAGAACGGGTCGGGCGCCCCCGAGCGCCACAGGAGGGGTACGGCGTCGGTGGCGACAGCGGCGTCGGTGAAGGTGAGGGCCCGCTGGATGTAGTCGAACTGGGCGGGGTCATCCTCGTCGAGCAGGTGGACGAAAGCCGCCGAGCCGGGTTCGCTCTCGCGGACCCGACGCAGGGTGTCGGCGTCGGGGATACGCCCCTCGGCACCGAGCAGGCCGATGGAGTGCGGGGTCAGCCCGCGCCGGTGGAGGAGTTCCGGGGCGAGGAAGGCCGCGCCGACGCCGGTCATGCCCGCGCCGTAGGGGTAGGCCTCGGTGGTGACGCGCGAGCCTTCGGCGCGAACCTTCTCCACCAGGCCGAGCACGCGGTCGACATGGCGGATGGAGGTGCTGTTGACGTGGCAGTAGTGCATGTGCGCGCCGGTCTCGGCGGCGGCGCGGACGATCTCCTCGGCACCGTCGACGGGAGTGGAGGGGTCCATCTCGACAAGTTCGCGGGCGTGGGTATAGGTGGGCAGCCCGACGCGGGCGGCGAGGGCGGCCACGGCGAGGTACTCGGAGGGATCGACGCGGGGCGCGTAGCCGACGAGGATGCCGATGCCGAGCGCGCCGTCGCCGAGGTCGCGCTCCAGCATGCCGACGATGCGGTCGACGACATTTCGCGGAGCGGCGCGCTGCCATTCCTCGCGGCCGATGTTAGCGAGGAAGTCATTTCTCAGGTCGCCGCTGGTGTCGAGGCCGAGGAGGACGGCCATACGGGCCACAGCCCAGGAGGTGGCGAAGCCGTAGTTGAGGGGCCTGCCCTCGATCTCGGCCCTGCGGTAGGCGGCGGCGACCGGGTAGGCGCCGGCCTCGAGTTCCAGGACGGTAGTGACGCCGTCGAGCGCCTGCAGGCGGTGGCCGGCGACGTCCATGCTGTGGCTGTGCAGGTCGATGAAGCCCGGACTGACGACCAGGCCGGTCGCGTCGACGGTGGTGACGCCGTCGAGCGGCTGGTCGGAGACGGCCTGGATGACCCCGCCGTTGACGCCGACGTCGCGTACGGCGTCCAGACCGGTCTCGGGGTCGATGACCCGGCCGCGGGCGAGGACCAGATCGTATGTCGTCATGCGAGCTCCTTCGTTGCGAGGCTGGACTGCTCAGGGCGCTGGGGCACGATCAACGCGATCAGCGCGCCGAGGACGGTGGTGGCGATGAGCAGGCCGAAAGCAGCGGTGTAGGAGAACTTGTCGACCAGGAAGCCCATGAGAACGGGGCGAGGACGCCGGCGATCTGACCGCCGACATTGACGACGCTCATGCCGGATCCGATGACGCAGGAGCAGGGGGGATGACGTAGAGCCGGGCTCTGTCGTGGAAGAAGCGGTCGAACAGCCAGCCGCCGAGGAAGACGGTCGCGCACGCGACCAGGCCGGGGATGGCGGACATGACGCCGGTGTTGATGAGGGAGATGCCGCGCTCCTCCAGCAGATAGCTGGGCACCCAGTCGATCACCCAGACGCCCATGAGCAGGCCGACGGTGCCGGTCGCCGTTTTACGTATTTGCGCGGCCGCCAGGGTGGAGGTGCCTTCGGCGAGTCCCATTCACAGGCCTCCGGAGCTTTCAAATCAATGTCCCAGCAACCCTCCATCACGTCACCCGGGAGTGCTTCGTGCAGGAACATGAAGTCGGGGCCGCCGGCGGTGCGATTGCACCAAGATGGGGTCCCAGTAGTAACGACGCAGGAAACAACGGATAAGCAGGTCAGCGGCCCACCTTCCAAGCTGTGCCCGAAGGTCCTTAAGGGAGCTCTGACCTGCGTATCCGTTGAAAATTTCGCCGATACTACCGGGACCCCTGAACGCCTCGTCGAACGAGGGGGTCCCTGGCCTCACACAATCGCTCATTTCTGAGAACGCTCACCGCCTGGGCCCGGCTCGGCGTCTTCGGCGGCTCAGACCAGCGCGCCGGCCAGCAGGAAGATCGCGATTCCGTGCGCGAGGGCGGCGGCGATCACGCCGCTGCACAGTCGCAGGAAAGCGCAGATCAGCCCCTCGTACAGGGTGAAGGCCAGCAGCGGCCAGCCGACGTCAGTGACCGTCGAGGCCAGGAAGACGTGGCAGGCGGCGAACAACAGAGCCGACAGCAGCGCCGCGCGGATGGCGCCGGTGTGCTGTTCCAGCCGTCCCTGAAGGAAGCCGCGAAACAGCACCTCCTCGGCGAGGTTGCCCATCAGGCTGAAGGCCAGCAGCACCGGCAGCAACGTGACGGCGACCGCTCCGCCCCGCTCCGCCATCGGCGTCAGTAGCGACAGCAGCAGGACCGGGCCGGCGGCCAGCACGCCGCCGCCGACGCCCCAGCTGACCGTGACCGGAGTGAACCTGCCCCAGCGCACCAAGGAGCAAAGCCCGCCGTCCAGGCGCAGCACCCCCGCGGTCAGTGCCAGCGTGCCGAGGCCGAACAGCAGCAGGATCCCCGCCTGGTCGGTGAAGCGCAGCCACGGAATCGCCCCCGCGGCGCCCAGCCGCCAGAACCCCAGCGGTGTCATCGCGTCCCTGATCAGGACGAAGCCGAAGATGAGCACCATGATGCGCAGCAGCGGGTCGCGCTCGCCGCGCGCCAGCGCGAAGCAGGCGCCGATCAGCAACAGGCCGGGCAGGATCCGGACACCGTAGGCCAGGAGGTCGGGCAGCACGAAGACGTCTCCGTTCAGAGAGGGGGAAAGCAGGGAGCAGGTGGGGCGACCAGCCCGCCGTTCAATAATGCGAGCTATTCTCAGTTTTCGGTACTCGCATTGGAGGCACGTGCTCACGCCCCGTAAACACCCTCGCCAGCAGCGCTCCCGCGAGACGGTCGCGGCGATTCTGGAGGCAGCGGCTCAGCTTTTCCAGCGCCACGGCTACGCCGACACCACCACCAACAAGATCGCCGAACGCGCCGGGGTGTCCATCGGATCGCTGTATCAGTACTTCCCGAACAAGGACGCGCTGCTGGTCGCGCTGGCCGAGCACTACCTGACGCAGAGCGCCGAACAGGTCATCCAGGTGTTCGCCCGTGCCGCCGAGCATCGCCCGCCCCTGCCTGACCTCCTCGCCGACCTGGTGGGGTGCGTGGCCGCTTTGCATACCGACCGGCCTGACCTACACCGGCTGCTGTTCGACCAAGCCCCCCGCACCCCCGGCCTGGTCACCCGCTTCCGGCAAGCCGAACAGCAGATCGCCCATGCGCTGGCGGGCGAACTGCGCCGCCTGGGAACCGGCGGCCCCAATCCCGAACTGAACGCCCTGCTGGCCGTCCAGGGCATCGAGGCGCAACTGCACGGCGCCCTACTCGACCCCCCGGCCGACCGCGACGCCACCGGCCACGTGCACGCAGTGATCCGCCTCTGGCAGCAAGCCCTGGCTGAGCCCTGCCAACCCGAAAGACACTGATTAGCCGACTGTCGTATTCCGGTGGGCCCCCTGCCTGACGATGGACCGCCCGGTGATGGCGGGGAAGGAACCGGTGTTCGCCCACGGCGCCCCGGTCGGCTACGTCACCAGCGCCGACTACGGCTTCACGATCGGCACGGCCATCGCCTACGCCTGGTTGCCGCCAGCGCCGGCCGTAGCCTCTCAGCGCCTGGAGATCGAGTACGTTGGCGAACGGCTTGCCCCCCCGTCGTCGCCAAGGAGCCGTTGTACGACCCGCGGATGAAGAGGCTCCGCGTCAGCGCGGGGTGAGGACGCAGGACTCGTTGCCCTCCGGGTCGACGAGGCACGTCCACGGGACGTCGCCCTGGCCGAGGTCGATGTCGGTGGCGCCGAGAACCCGCAGCCGGGCCACCTCCGCCGCCTGATCGTCACCGGGGTACGGCCGGAGGTCGAGATGGACTCGGTTCTTCGCGGTCTTGGCGTCGGGCGTGCGGAGGAACTCGAGATACGGTCCGACGCCCTTGGCGGAGCGCAGCACCGCATGATCGTCGGTCACCTCGTGCAGGGTCCAGTCCATCGCCTCGCCCCAGAACCGGGCCATGGCCCGCGGATCCACGCAGTCGACCACCACCAAGGCCTTGGGCGGGTGCGGAGGCGGTGATGGCGTAGCGGCCCAGGAAGTTGATGTGGGCGTGGCCGAGCGGACTGAGACGAGCAACGTCCTCGTCCTCGACCGGGACACCCTCGGCGCGGAACTGGTCGACGGCGGCCGACAGGTAACGGGTGTTCCACAGCGCGACGGCGTTGACGACCAAACCGAGCGCGGCCGACTGGTCCTCCTGGCCCTCGCGGTAGGGCTGGCGGATCTGGCCACCTCCGCCGTGCTCGGCGAGCCCGGCTCGGCGCGGTAGACGACGAGCAGTTGCCCGTCGGCGCCGGTGACAGCGAGCTTCTCGTAGTGCAGTTCGATATCGCCGACGATCGGGTTGCGCAGGCGGTGCACACCACCGCCCGGATGCGGCTTGGCGTCGTGGCGCGACCAGAGCCGACGGAACAGGTCGCTCTTCACCGACAGTTCGCCGACCAGGTCGGTCAAGCGCGGGTCGTTGGCGTCCGGACCGACCATCACCCGCAGGGCGGCGACCAGGCTGCCGACCCGGTTCTGCCAGCCGGGCAGAGACTCCTGCGCGGTGGGGTCGAGCAGCACCGAGCGAAGAATGTTGCTGCCCGGGGCGAAGAACTGAAACTCACTGACATCGAGGCCCGTCGGATTCCGCTGACGCTTCAACTCAGCCGCATCTGGCGCCCGCAGTCGCGAACAAAGCCACTGCACTCGGGTCCGTGTCGTGAGCCCCGAAGAGGATGGTGTCCTACGCACTCGCGGTGAGGTCCCCGGGCGTACAACATCCACACGGCAGCCGCCCCGTGGTCGACGACGACAAGCGCGCCGCCAGCGCGGGGAATCCATCCGCACCATCGCCGCCGGAGTCAAGGTCTCGGTCGGCGTCGTGCGCAAGACCCTGACCGGCGCCCAACAGGAACAGGAACCGTAGCCTCCGCCAATCCCCCCTCAACTACCCAGCGTTACTTTGGAGCCTGGGTCAGCCTCGGGAGGAGGATGCCGGTCAGCGTGTTCATCAGCGCGACCCCCCGCTCGCGCCCCGCGTCGTCGGCGGGAAGCTCCACCCCCGGCGCCGCGCGGTGATAGAAGTCCGGCGCGACCGCCACGTAGCCGAGCGCCGCGATGCGATCGGCCACCTCGCGGATGTCGGCGGTGACCCCGAACAGCTGGTGCGCCAGGATACGAGCCAGGCGTGCGCGGCCCGGCCACTTAGGCGCGCATATCGCCCAGCCTGACCTCGGACAGCAGCCCGACGACCGCCTCGGCGGCGTCGCGGGCCGAGGCTGGGTTCTGGCCGGTGACCAGGCGGCCGTCCACCACCACCTGGGCGGCGAAGCCGGGGCCTGGCACGTGGGTGGCGCCTTCTGCGGTGAGCCGGTCGGCCAGTAGGAACGGCACCACGGACGTCAGCCCGACGGCTTCCTCCTCCTCGTTGGTGAAGGCGGCCACCCGCCTTCCGGACACCAGGGGCGAGCCGTCGGAGAGGGTGACCCCGGCCAGCGCCGACGGCCCATGGCAGACGGCCGCCACCACTCCGCCACTCTCGAAGATCTCCCGAGTCAGCCGCGACAGAGCGAGGTTGTCGGGAAAGTCCCACATGGTGCCGTGGCCTCCTGCGAAGAAGACCGCGTCGTACGCCAAAGGGTCAAGGGTGTCCACGGCAGGAGTCTCGCCCAGGCCGGACAGGAACCGGTGCTGCGCGGGGTCGGCAGGGTCGTCGCCGTCGCGCGGCGGCACTCCGCCTCTGACGCTCGCCACGTCCACCTCGTGGCCTGCGGCGGTGAAGACCTCCCACGGATGCGCGGCCTCCGACACATAGAAGCCGGTCTTGCGTCCGGTGTCGCCCAGGGTGTCATGGCTGGTCAGAACGATCAGAATTCTCATGCCCCGAGCATGCCTCCGGCGACCCATCACCCACCAATAGCACGGGCTCTGGGTATCATCAGCTTTCTGATGAGTTTGTCGTACGACCTGCTCCGCACGTTCCTGGCCGTCTACCGGGCCAGGTCGGTGACCCGCGCCGCCGAGCTGCTCCAGCTCTCCCAGCCCGCTGTCACCGCCCAGATCAGGTCGCTGGAGCGGGCTGTGCGCAGGCCGCTGTTCGAACGGGTGGCGCGCGGTATGGCCCCCACGCCCGCTGCTGACGAGCTGGCCGCACGGCTCGCAGGGCCGCTCGACGCTCTCGACGAGCTGGTGACGGGCGATCTCGGCGAGCCTGCTGAGGTGTTCGGCCGCACCGTCCACCTGGGCGGCCCTGCCGAGCTGGTCTGCGCCAGGGTGCTGCCGTCGCTGGCCGCGATGGTGCGCGAGGGCCTGCGGCTGCGCGTCACGCTCGGCCTGCCTGAGCAGCTGCTCGCCGCCCTCGCCGACGGCAGCCTCGATCTGGTCATCTCCAGCGTGCGGCCGCGCAAGGCCGGCCTACGGGTCGAGCCGCTGTGCGACGAGGAGTTCGTGCTCGTCGCCGCTCCCGGCTGGAGTTTCGGGCAGCTGGACGGCGCCCCGCTCGTCGCCTACGCGGAGAACCTGCCGATCCTGCGCCGCTACTGGCGCACCGTCTTCGACACCCGGCTCACGCGAAACCCCGCGCTGGTCGTTCCCGACCTGCGCGGGGTGCTGGCCGCCGTCGCGGCAGGAGCGGGGGTCACGGTGCTGCCGCGCTACCTGTGCGCGGCCGAATTGGCCGATGGGCGGCTCCTGGCCCTCCTGGAGCCGGAACTGCCGCCCATCAACACACTCTTCCTCGCCTCTCGCGCCGGGACCCGCCATCCGGCGGCGCAAGCCGTACACGGGCACCTGCTGCTGCAGGGCCGCACCTGGTCCTAGAGGATGGCTGATATCGCAGTACGCCGGTGGATAGGGATGGTCGCCGCTGTTCGGGGGTGGTCGTGATGGCGACCACGCGACGTCCGTGCCCACCAGTGCCGGGTCCGTTGGAGGAGTACGCGACCCGGTTCGATGATCTGTGGTGCTCGCTCGCGCAGCGCCGGGGGTTCCGTGAATATCTGGCCGGGCTGTTGCTGGCGCGCGATCGGAACAAGACGCACCAGGGCTCCTGGGCTCCGGTGGATGAGGCGCACACGCCGATCGACGCCGCCGGTGAGCTTGTGCGGCGTGAGTGGGAGTTAGAGGACCTCATCGAGTGCTGGACGCTGGATGAGGTCGAGCTGGAGCCGCTGGGGAACAAGACCGGGGCGACTCGGCTCGGGTTCGCGCTGCTGCTGGAGTTCTTCGAGCTGGAGGTGCGCTTCCCCCGGCGCGAGGACATGCCCAGGGCCGCGGTGGAGTTCATGGCCGGCCAGGTGAAGGTCGACGCCGTGCTGTTCGCCGACTACCAGTGGTCGGCAGCACGATCGAGTACCACCGGGCGCAGATCCGCAAGACGTACGGGACGCGGCCGGCCAGTGAGGCCGATGAGGAGCGCTGGGCGCAGTGGCCGGCCGATGAGGTGTGCTCGGTGGAGATCGATCGCGGCCGGTTGGCTGATGCGGTACGGCAGCGATGCCGCAGCGAGGGCGTGGAGCCGTCGACCGCGGGTCAGTTGGCGCGGGTGGCCGCCTCGGCGGTGCGCCGCTTTGAGGAGGCGTTCGCCGCCGGCGTGGCCGAGCGGCTCGGCGCAGTGGCGTGCGGCCGTCCTCAACATCAGGGCGGGACTGTACGTTTCGGCTCTGTCGCGACCATCAGCGCGTCAGCACAGCCCCCAGCCGACGGATCACCTCGGCCTCGCCGGGGTTGACGTCGTCACTGGACGGCGCGTGTTCTGTGATGGCTGCCCCGATGATGTCGTTTACCTGGGAGACGAGGTCGATCAGTCGCTGCGGCTGCACGCCGTTCGGCTCCGGGTAGCAGGTCGCGCCGAAAGCAGTGGGCTCCAGGACGTCTAGGTCGATGTGTACGTACACGGGACCGTGTAGACCGTCCAGCACACGCTCCAGGTCATCGACGCCGTACTTGCGCAGACCGGTCTTCGCGAGGTACTCGTGCTCGGACACGTCGCCCGCCCGCTCTCCGGCGATGATCACTTGCTGTGGTGCCAGCGGCTGCTCCGGCGTGAGGCCTGCCGGCCCGTCTCCGAGCAGCGCGCGCACCACCATCCCGTGGAAGGCACCCGATGGCAGGGACTGCGGGCTGTAGACGTCCGGATGTGCGTCGATCCACAGCACCGTCAAAGCGTCCCCATAGCAAGCGTGGGCAGCGGCGATAGGCGGGATGTCGACTGCGCAGTCGCCGCCGATGGTGATCACCCGGTCGTCGATACCGGCCAGTGCCTTCTGCGTCAGCCGCTGGTTCTCCACGAGCGCGTCGAACGCGCGGATCCCAGCGACCTTTTCCCCACCGGTATCAAGCACCGGCACGGTCACCACGGCGTCGGCCGGAACGAGTTCGGCGGCGCGGCGAGCACCGGCCATCAGCCGCGGCGCATTGCTCGACGCCGAACCTTGCCATTGTGGTACGCACAGCACGGTCGTCATGCGGCGACACTATGAGACGCCAGGATTAAAGGTCCAGGTCGTTCTCATGCTTTCATCACCGAATTTTCACCAAATCGTCCTGATGACAGGAATTAGCCCGCTCTCTCACCGACCGTCGATCCCCGATGAACAGGAATCACGGTCAGGCGCAGTCGACTCATTACCGTCAGGTATGCCCGACCTGTACCAACTACGCCTTGAAGCCGAGATCTACCTCACCGCTACCTTGCGGCTCGCCGTGGCTTCGGGTGCGACATGAGGTCGCACGCTTTGAGTGATTACGTGAAAGGAGGCTCGACGATGTCGAGTACGTGATCCGGGTCGGTGTCCGAGACCCGTCCCCACCTCCGTGGACGCAGCCCGCGTACGAGAACCAACTGCGGGGCCTGGTGCCGCAGGATCTGCCGTGGGGAGCCGTAGTCGAGCGGGATGGACCGCTGGCGCGAACCCGCCATGGCACCCATGGGACCGTCGACCACGCTGGTCTCGCCTGCGGCGACCTGGCAGGACTGATCCGCCGGCAACTGGAGGCGCCCTGAGCGGAGGCTCCGGCGGCATGGTCTTTGGGGAGGCCGGTGTCGGCGGTGACAAGGAAGACCCCGCCGGGGTCGGCGGTTACTTGGTGATGGCGTTGAGCAGGTAGCGGCGTTGCTGCTCGGTCAGGTCACCGATACGGCGATTGGCGTCGATTCCGCCTACCGTCAGGAGCCTGGCGATCTCGACAGGGCTGTGGCCGGGCAGGATGGACAGGAGCCATCCGACCCAGGCGTTTTTGACGGCGTCGTCGGTACGGGCCAACACCTCGGTCAGGGTCATCCGCCCGGTGACCACCGCTTCGCGCAACTGAGCCTGGGTCAACGGAGTCGGCGCCTGCGGGGTCGGCGGCCGGGCAGAAGGCGCGGGGGCGGGTGAGGCGGGTGCCGTATGGCCGGCGACGTGGGGTCGGTGCCCGGTTTGCGGGTGGTCTTCACCCAGTACGCCGTGCGTGGCGATCAGGAGGGCGCCCCCGGTGACGGCGACGCCTGCGGCGACGGTCAGGTGGCGTTTGGACAGTCGACCGCCCTCTTGGCCGGCGGCGGCAAGTCTGAGGCCGACGATTGCGGTGCGCAGCAGCACACCGGTGACCATGCCGAGTAGGAGCGGCACGATCTGGCCGGGCAGCGGGGCGATGGTGGCGATCAGAATGCCGGCGGCCGGGCTGAGGCAGGAGACCACCAGCCACGGAGCCAGGCGCTGCCTGGCCATGTCCAGCAGGGCGGCCAGGGCCAGTCCTTCACCGGCCGAGTGGACCATGAGGGCGATGACGACCACGGCGGAGGCGGTCAGTGCCAACGTCGCGCCTTCGATCGCCCGGTGCAGGGTGAGGGCGGCTGCGGTGCCCATGCCGCCGAACAAGGCGGCGTCGACGGCTTCCTTGACGCGGCGGTGCAGGCCGGGCGCGTGCCTGCCACCGACCGGCCTGGATCCCCCGTGCCCGTGCCCGCAGCCTTTGCGGGTGAAGTGGGTGATCACCAGGAAGCCGAACACGATGGCCAGCCCGACGGCCCACAGGGGTACTCCCGTCTCAGCCGCATCTCGCCAGGCGTCGGGCAGCAGGTCGACCAGGGCGGTGATCAGCATCATCGCTGAGGCGATCGCCAGCCACACCGTCATCTTCGCGGAGTTACGCCGGGCCAGCCACGCCCCGGCGAGCGTGGACAGCGACATCAGCAGCACCGCAGCCCACGCGCCGGCACCGGGAGATGCTCCCTGCAGCGCCGGTCCCAGCGCCGGTGTCCCTTCGGCCATCAACATGTCTCACCACCTCTTATCGGGATTGGATCGCAGAAGAGTTTTCTCGAACCGGCCGGCGGGTCGTTCAGCGCTCTTCGGCGGCGGGGCCACCTGCAGGCGTGCCCGTCGGCGTGTCGCCGGCCGGGTGCGATGCCGGTTGCCTCGACGCCGGCTGCCGGCCGGTGGCCATCGGTGACGGCGGCGGTGTCAGTCCCAGCTCGCCGAAATCGGCGAGTTCACCGAGCAGGCTCTGCAGTTGGTCGACCTGCGCTTGCAGGCTGTGCTTGAGCCGGTCGCTGTAGTCGGCGGCGAAAGCGTTGAACTCCTCGGTCCGGCGTTCCAGCTCCTGTCCGCAGGAGGCATGCACCTCTTGCCGCAGGACGGCGGCACGGTCGCGGGCTTGCGCCAGGATCACCTCGGCTTGCTGTTCGGCGGCAGCCAGCATCCGGTCGGCACTGTCCTGGGCCATCGCCATGATCCGCGTCACGCGCTCCTCCGCCGGTCCAGCATGCCTGGCGGCGCGCTCAGCGGCGGTCGCTCGGGCGTATAGCTCCGCGTTTTCTTGCACGAGCGTGGTGAAGGTGGTTTCGATATGGCCGAGGAAGGTGTCCACCTCGGCCAGGTCGTAGCCTTCGCGCAGCCGGACCACGGTGAACACCTGGTTGCGCACGGCGGCGGGGCTCAGCCGGCTCACGCTGGCGGGAAGGCCGGTGCCGAGCGGGGAGGTAGGGGTGTGGTCGATCTCATCGATGGGGGCGGGTGCGTGCCCGGGCTCGTCGTGCATAGCCTTTCACGTAACCTTTCACCATGGTTTTCGAAGCGTGACCGGGACTGACGAGATCGGGAACTGGTGTCGTCTGACCGTTGCGGTCCCGGGCTGTGGGAGATGCCTGGCCATGCGGCACGCACCAAGGTCAGCTCATCGCGCCTGGCCTGGCCGCGTGGTGTTGGGTGAGGGTGGGTGTCTCACGACCGGCATGTTCCTCGGGCCCAGGCCAGGTAGTCGGTGCTCTGGTCGGTGAGGATGCGGGTGACGCCGTAGCCGGCCAGACGTCGCCAGGCGTCACGGTTGTTGGGGGTCCAGGCGTAGACGGCCACGCCCGCATTGCGGTAGGCGCGGACCCGGGCGCGGGTCAGCCGGTCGTAGCGCACCGCGACGAAGGCGTACGTGCCGGCCAGCGCGACCGATGGTGCGGACCTGGTCACCAGGCCCTTGCGGGCCGGGATGGAATCCACCGCCCGCAGCGCCATGGGAGAAAACGAGGCCAGGTTCGCCCACCGAAAGGCGTCCTGGCGCCGGTAGGCGTCGTGCAGGGCACGCAGGTCCGCGGCGTCGGGAATCTGCTTGAGCTCGACCAGCGCCTCGCTGACTCGGCCGCGCAGCAGCGCCAATGCCTGGCCTAGCGTCGGCGGGTGCTGCCCGTCACCGGTACGCAGCGTGCGAAACCGGGTCAGCGTCATGGCCGCGACGCGGCCGCTGCCGGTGGTGGTTCGATCCACTGTGGCGTCGTGCATCAGCACTGGATGGTGGTCCTTGGTGAAACGGACGTCGAATTCAACACCGGCCGAGCCCGCATCCAGCGTGCGACCGAACGCGGTGAGGGTGTTCTCCAACCCGGCACTCCGATCCCCCCGGTGGGAGACCACGCTCGGTACCGAACACCTCGTTGCCGCCGCGGCGCTGGACGTGCGGGTGATCTCGGCAAGGGTGAGGACCGTCAGCAACAAGATCATCAGCGCCTCTCCCCGCAGGATCCGGGGAGCACCGTGCGTCTGAGGTTTCCCGTCCCCGGCCGACGAACGTCGC
>NZ_JBEXGU010000214.1:0-13075 GCF_040607515.1 Streptosporangium sp. NPDC005286
CGGCCCCGCCCCTATCGGGGGGGCGCCCGCCCGCTTGGGGGCGACAACACGCCCTGCGGCGCCGCCCCCCCCCCCCGCCGCCTCGGTGATCTGCGCGCGGCTGTAGGTGGGCTTCGGCCCGCGGGCCGGGCGCTCGGGCCGCATCCAGATGTTCACGTACTCGGCGTCGGTCACCGGCTCCACTCCCTAGTTGCGTACATAGTACCCAGTGGCTTAACTTGGCCGCCATACCGCGTACAACGTACCCAGTGGAGGGGTCATGCCTGATCCGATCGTGGTCGCCGAGGGGCTGCACAAGTCCTTCGGTGACACCCATGCACTACGGGGCCTGGACCTGAGCGTCCCGAAAGGAACGGTCTGCGGGGTGCTGGGGCCGAACGGCGCGGGGAAGACGACCGCGGTGCGCATCCTGGCGACCTTGTCCGTTCCCGATGCCGGGCACGCCCGCATCGCCGGATACGACGTCGTCCGCGAGGCCGGCAAAGTGCGCGAGCGGATCGGGCTCGCGGGCCAGTACGCTGCCGTGGACGAGAAGCTCACCGGCCGCGCCAACCTGCGCATGTTCGGCCGGCTCTACCACCTGCCGCGGCGTCAGGCGCACCGGCGGGCCGATGAGCTGCTGGAGCGCTTCGGCCTGATGGACGCCGCCGACCGGCCGGTCGCCGGCTACTCCGGCGGCATGCGCCGCCGCCTCGACCTGATCACCAGCCTCATCCTGCGCCCCCAGGTGCTCTTCCTGGACGAGCCCACCACCGGCCTGGACCCGCGCAGCCGCGGCGAGATCTGGGACAACGTCCGCGAGCTGGTGGCCGACGGCACCACGGTGCTGCTCACCACCCAGTACCTGGACGAGGCCGACCGGCTGGCCGACGACATCGCCGTCATCGACCACGGGCAGGTGATCGCCACCGGCACACCCGACGAGCTGAAGGCCACGATCGGCGACCGTCTCGACGTCACCCTCGAAGACCCCGCCGCACTGCCTGCGGCGATGACCGTCCTGAACACCCTCACCGGCAACGATCCCACGACGACGGGCGCCGACCAGCTCAGCGTCGCCCTGCCCGGCGGCCGCCTCCGGCTCGCCGACATCGTGCGCGAGCTCGACCACGCCGGAGTCGCCGCCGCCGACGTGAGCCTGCGCCGCCCCACCCTCGACGAGGTGTTCCTGCGCCTCACCGACCGCAAGGAGACCGTACGATGACCGCCCTCACCTCACCACTGGGCCGCCTGCGCTGGACGCTCACCGACGGGCTGACCCTGATCGGCCGCGAGCTGGGACGGCTGCGGCAAGAGCCCGGGCAGATCGTCGCCGCGCTGGTCTTCCCGGTCATCATGGTGGTGCTGTTCGGGTACGTCTTCGGCAGCGCGATCACCGTGCCGGGCGGCGGCGACTACCGCGAGTACCTCATGCCCGGCCTGTTCGCGATGGTGACCTTCACCGCCGTGCAGGGGGTCATGGGGCGGATGGCCACCGACGCCTCCCGCGGCGTGATGGACCGCTTCCGCTCCATGCCGATGGCGCGGCTGGCGGTGCCGTTCGGGCACAGCGGCGCCGACTCCCTGGTCGGCGTGCCGCTGCTGGCCGCCATGGTGGCCACGGGCCTGCTGGTGGGCTGGCGGCCGCACCACGGCCTGCTCCCCACCGCCGAGGCGTTCGCGCTGATCATGCTGCTGCGCTACGCGCTGAGCTGGGTGGGTGTCTACCTGGGCCTGGCGGTGAAGGACGAGCAGGTCGCCGACGCGATGGTGCCGCTGTTCCTGCCGATCACGATGCTGTCCAACGCGTTCGTCCCGACCGACGGCATGCCCGCCTGGCTGCGGTTCATCGCCGAATGGAACCCGATCAGCGCGCTCACCGCCGCCACCCGGCAGCTGTTCGGCAACCCGGGCGCCCCGTCCGGAGACGTGGCCTGGCCGCTCGCGCACCCGGGCGCCACCGTCCTGCTCTGGTCGGCCGCACTGCTGGTCGTGTTTGTCCCGCTGTCGCTGCGCGCCCACACGCGCACAGGACGCTGATCGTCCAGGGACCGAAGACCGTCTTGTTCTCCTCCAATGGTTCTCCTTCTAAAGGCATGCACATGACGCACAACATCCACGAGAAGGTGCAGCAGATCCTGAATCGGCCTGGTCCTCAACGCCGTCGTGCTCTGGACCCCCCGCTACATCGACGACGCCGTCGCCCAGCTCCGCGCCGAGGGCCACGAGATCCGAGACGAGGATGTCGCCCGGCTCTCCCCGCTCAAGCACCGCAACCTCAACGTGCTCGGCCGCTACAGCTTCACCCGTCCGTCCCGCGTGAGGGCCTGCGGCCATTGCGCGACCCGGACGTGGTCGAGCTGGACGATGGTGGCGAGGACGCGTAGTTGTCGTCAGTCCGCTGGTCGTGTCTTCAGGGCCTCCCCGCGGTCGAGGGCGGCGACCTCGCGTACGGCCTCGGCGATGGCCGGGAAGTCCTTCTTGAGGATCGCACCGTGGTTGCTGGTGACCCTCGCGCCGATCTGGATGTTCGGGTTGCGGACGGTCACCGCATCGAGGCTGGTGCGTATCCGCTCCTGCTCATCACCGCGGCTTCCGAAGGACTTCCCCGAAGCAACGACATACCGCACCGGGACGGTGATGTTGTCCAGCACCGGGCCCAGCTCGCGCTCGCGGGAGAGCCTGCCGAGCTCGATGTTGCTGTTCGCCTGCTGTTCGGCGGTCATCCGCGGGGCCAGGCCCGTCGGGCGCAGCAGCGGCAGGAACCAGCTCATCCGCCGAAACAGCTTCCGGATCCGCTGCTCCATGGCCTCGTCGAGCCAGTCGTGCGGGAACGCGCCGTCGACCAGGACCGCGCCCAGGGCGCGCTCCGGATTCCGGCTGGCCCAGTGCGCCCCGACGACCGCGCCGTAGGACCAGCCCACCAGCAGCGCCCGGTCCACACCCCTGGCCGCGAGAACGGCATCGACATCTCGGACGGCGACCTCGAAGGAATAGTCCACCGAACGCTTCGATTTGCCGCGGGCCCGCTCGTCGTAGGTGATGTGCCGCCACCCCGTCCCCAGTTCAGCGATGACCCGCCGCCAGTACCCCTGAGTGGCGAACTGGCCGTTGAGGTAGACCACAGGGATACCGGCGCCGCCGGTGTCGGTGACGGCCAGGGCCGTATCGTCAACCGGCACCATGCCGGTCCACTTCGAACTGGTCGAGGAAGTGCTGTTCTTCGTCATGTGTT
The DNA here is from genome assembly GCF_040607515.1 of Streptosporangium sp. NPDC005286. Classification (NCBI taxonomy): domain Bacteria; kingdom Bacillati; phylum Actinomycetota; class Actinomycetes; order Streptosporangiales; family Streptosporangiaceae; genus Streptosporangium; species Streptosporangium sp. NPDC005286. Next base: position 3,215 of record NZ_JBEXGU010000214.1, read on the forward strand.
CCACCTGGTCGCGTTAGACGTCTTGTACGGCTTCTCCAGGACCTGCACGTGGATCGCAGGCCCCTCGGGACGGACGGCCGAGTCCTCGGCGACGACCGACAGGATATCGATCGCGGTGGGCCCGGCCGGATGGTCCTGGTTCTGCTTCTTTAGAGGCTGCGGGCGGTGATGTCGCCGTGGGAGGTGGTGGCGCGGATGTCGAGTTCGGCGGTGCCATCGTTCTTGAGGGCGTTGCTGACGCGGCCGTAGCCGGTGCCGGCGTCCAGGGCGGCCGAGACGCCGGCGGCGGCGGCGACCGAAATGTCGCCGGACTGGGTGCGGAGCACGACCGTGCCGCGCACGGCCTCGGTGATCCGGATGTCGCCCCTTGCGGTGCTGATCTCCGCGGGGCCGTTGAGCCGGCCGACCTCGACGTCGCCGTCGATCGCAGTGAGGCGGACGCTCGCGGCCTCGTCGATCTTGATCTGGTGGTATGCGCCTTCGAAGGCGATGTCGCCGAGGCGTCCGACGCCGCGGAGCTCGGCGCCGGCGGCCTTGGCCTCGATGCGGGAGCCGGCGGGCAGCTGGACGGTGACCTCCAGGGATCCGGAGGGGCCGAAGAGCTGGTTGTCGGGGGTCGAGGCCGTGATCCGCAGGACGCCGTCGGCGTAGGCGACGGTGGTCTGCTCGGCGGTCTTGGTGTCGCGGCTCTTGGAGGGGTTGGCGGGCAGGACCTCGACGGTGGTGTCGGCGCGGTCCGCGGCGATGAACTGGATGCGTCCGGCGGGGATGTCCAGGACGGCGGAGATCGGGGCGGGGGTGTCGAACTTCTGCATCGTGCTCTCCCGTGCTCGTTCGTTGTTTCTGATACCGGAAACGCTACGTTGCTTTCCGAAATTCAACAACATACTTGTTGCATGGAATCGAGATTTATGCAGGTAGAAGCTGAAAAAGTGTTGCAATGGCCTTGAGGATAACGCAACGATAGCTGCCCTGATCATTGCAATGGATGAGAAGTGAACGCTATAGTAGGAGGGTCAGGGACCGCCACGAAGGATCACCAAGGAGATCGCGATGCCGGGAGGCAGGCTCACCCAGCAGGAACGCCAGCAGATCGCGCTAGGGCTGGCCGACAGCCTCCCCTACGCCGAGATCGCCCGACGCCTCGACCGTCCGACCTCGACGATCACGCGTGAGGTGATGCGCAACGGCGGCCCCACCGCCTACCGCGCCGACCTGGCCCACCGCGCCACCGAACGCCGCGCCCACCGGCGCAGGCCCGCCTCCTCCCGAGGGCCGGAGTCGGTCCCCCAGCCGCACGGACGCGACGCCGAGGCCGTGGCCGAGTACGAGGAGACGTTCACCACCGTCCTCATGGCTTCGGGCCTGACCAAGATGACGGCCCGGGTGCTGACCTGCCTGTTCACCACCGACGCGGGCAGCCTTACCGCGTCCCAACTCGCCCAGCGCCTCCAGGTCAGCCCGGCGTCCATCTCCAAAGCGATCGCCTTCCTGGAGAGCCAGAGCCTCGTCCGCCGAGAACGCGGCGAACGCCGCCGCGACCGCTACGTCGTCGACGACGAACTCTTCTACCAGGCGACGATCGCCAGCGCCCGATCCAACGACCAGCTCGTCGAAACCGCACGCCAAGGCGTCGCCATCCTCGGCCCCCACACCCCCGCCGCCACCCGCCTGGAGAACATCGCCCGCTTCCTCGACTTCATCAGCGAAAGCATCACCCGCGCCGCCGAACAGGCCCGCGAAGTCCTCCACACCAGACCCGAAAGAACCTCGAACGACACCGCTCAACCAAGCCCAGGCCACGGATAGTCAGCCGTCTCGATCGTCATGTCAGTCTCTCTACAGCACCTGGAGCACCAGATGGTTATGGCCTGGGGATGATGTAACCGAATCACACTTCCCGGCGATGACGCAGTTTCCTAATGTTGACCGTATGAAGCCGAGTTGGCCATTCGTGGGGCGGCTGGAGGAGTTGCGGTTCCTGGACGAAGCGACGCGGGGAGCCGGCGGTCTGCGCGGTGTGGTGCTCGCGGGAGCGGCCGGGGTGGGTAAGACCTGGCTGGCTCGGCAGGCGGTCGCGCTGGCCGGTGAACGCGGTGCCGTCACCCGCTGGGTCGTTGGGTCAGGGTCGGGACGCAGCCTCCCGTTGGGGGCGTTCGCGGCGTTGCTGGGCCCGATGAGCGGCGATCCGGCGTCTTTGCTGGGGGAGGCGAGCCGGGCACTTGTTGCCGGTGCCGGTCGAGCCGAAGTCGTGCTCGGGATTGACGACGCCCACCTGCTCGATGAGGTCTCGGCGCTGCTGGTGCATCAGCTCGTCGTACACGACATGGCGACCGTGGTGGCCACCGTGCGCACCGGCGAGACCGCACCTGCTGCGGTGACCGGTCTGTGGAAAGACGGATATCTCGACCGGCTTGAGGTGCAGCCGTTTCCGCAGCCGCAGACCGGTGCGCTGCTGGAGGCGATCCTTGGTGGACTGGTGGAAGGCGTCAGTGTCAGCCGGATCTGGGCGATCACCCAGGGCAACGCGCTGTACCTACGGCAGCTCGTCGACGGGGAGATCGAGGCTCGTCGGCTGCACCGAATCAGAGGCGTGTGGCGGTGGTCCAGAGAGTCACCGGTGTCGCCAGGATTGGTCGACCTGGTGGCGATCCGGATGGGAGATTTGTCGGAGTCCATGGGTGCGGTGGTGGACCTGCTCGCCCTCGAAGAGTCGTTGGGTGTCCGCCTGCTTACCCGGCTTACCGATCCAATGGCCGTCGAGCAGGCCGAGGCGGCGGGCCTGATCTCCGTCGAGCAGACCGGCCGTCGACTCCAGGCGCGACTGACCCACCCTCTCTACGGGGAGGTACGGCGGGCAGGCATGGGGTTACTGCGGGCGCGTCGGCTCCGTGGTCGAATCAGCCAAGCGCTGGCGGAAACCGGGGCACGCCGGGTCGATGACACACTGCGGCGTGCCGTCCTCGCGGTGGATTCAGACCTCAAACCGGACTGGCGCCTGCTCACCGAGGCGGCCGGGCGCGCTGCTCAGCTGTGCGACCTTCCTTTGGCCGTACGACTCGGACGTGCGGCGCAGGCAGCCGGCGGCGGGTTCGAAGCCCAAGCGATCGTGGTGGCCGCGGTCACCGGTTTGACCGGCTCCGCGAATGCGGAGATGGCCGCGCTCCTCGCGATGGCCAGCACGGATGCGGAAGTGGTCAGGGCCACGATGATGCACGTGATAGACCTGGCGTGGATGCAGCTGAGGCCGAAGGATGCGGAAATGCTTCTCGAGGCGGCTGAGTCGCTCGACGGAACTCGCCTACTTACGCTTCCCGCTGATCGGTCTGCAGATTACCGGGCTCCGCTTGGCGGGATATCTACAGGAGGCCGCCGACATCGCACGCGAGTGCCGGGAATCGGCAGTGGGCTTCGACCTTCCCACCGTGATCAGCAGCGTGCTGATGGGAGACGCCATCCTCGCGCAGGGCCGGCCGGTCAGCGCCCTCCATAAGAAATAACCCCTGAGTTCCGACTGTGTCTGCCGCTCTCGGATACCGCCGCTGCGGCCTGGGACCAGGGACTTTCCGCCTTCCTCAGCGCGATCACACTGAGTTGAAGTAGCTTCACGATTTGTGAAGAGACCCCGGCTTGGCCGAGCTTCTTGCCGACCGGGTGAAGATGAGGAGGCCGGAGTTGGCGCTGGCGGTGGTGAAGGACCTTCGAGCGGCGCGCGCTCCGGCCACCACGGAGGACCTGGAGGCGCTGGAGACCGACGTGCTGGCCGGGTTCGTGCTGGCACGAGCGGCGGCGGGGTTGTCGGACGGGACAATCAGCTCGGATGTGATGCACCTGGAGCAGGTCCGCTCCTGGTTCGGCCGACCCCTGTGGGAGATGGAGCCCGCCGACGCCGACACCTACTTCGGGAAAGCGCTGCGCAGCACCGCCAAGGGCACCCGCCTGTCGCGAGCCCAGTCGCTCAAGACGTTCTTCCTGTTCCTAGAGCTGCGGCACAAGATCGAGATCCACCAGATGACCGGCCGTGTCGTCGAGTGCCCGATCGATGAGATGAACCAGCCGCGCGGCCGTCAGCAGTCCAAGCTCCGCATCCCGCCGACCGCCGAGCAGGTCGGCAGGCTGTTCACCGGGTGGCGCCAGGAACTGGCGACGTGCCGGAAGTTCGCGCCGGCCGCGAGGAACTACACGGCCTGCCGGTTGATGGCCGAGGTCGGGCTGCGGGTGAATGAGACCTGCAAGCTGGACCTGCCCGACATCAAGTGGGATCTGGGCCGGTTCGGCAAGCTCCACGTCCGCCTGGGCAAGGGCTCCCGCGGCTCGGGCCCGCGCGAGCGGATGGTCCCGCTGATCAATAACGCGGGCGCGACGCTGCGCTGGTTCGTCGAGGACGTGTGGGGCCAGTTCGGCGACGACCACACCCGGCCCGGTGTCGCGCTGCTGCCCTCGGAGCGCAAGAACGCCGACGGGACCTCCGCTCGGGTCGGGGACGAGACGATCCGCGTCGCGCTGGCCAGGGCCGCCGCGTCGCACCTGCCGGACTGGCCGGACGTCGTCACCCCGCACGTCCTGCGGCACTTTGCGCGAGCCGGCTCTATGCCTCCGGGATGGACCTGATCGCGATCCAGCAGCTTCTGGGCCACGCCTGGATCGCCACGACCATGAACTACGTGCACGTCACCGGCACCCACGTCGAAGATGCCTGGCTGGCCGGCCAAAAACGCGCCGCCACCCGGCTGGAAGGACTACGGCGATGAAGTGGAACCTGCGGCTGGCCGCTGCCAACCGCGGCATCTGGAAGGCCAGCGAACTGCAGCGCATGCTCGCCGAGCACGGCCTGACGATCAGCGCCGGGAAGATGTCCGGCCTGTGGTCCGGCGATCCGGCCAGCGTCAAACTCGACGACCTCAACGTCATCTGCACTGTCCTCGGCTGCGGCGTCGACGAGCTTCTCATCCCCGAACCCGACAAGGTCAAGCGCGCCGACGAATCGACCGAGCAGCCTGCGGCGGCCTCATCCGGAGGGCCGTCGGTGATGCCCAAACGCAAGGACGGACGATCTCTCCCGCCGGTGTGATGCCAGGGGGAACGACATCAATGCTGCCCAGAAACTGCACGGACTGCCTGGCCTGGGGTGTGTTATCCACCCGGCGATGCGGGGCCTGCAGGTCGTTCGCCTCAGGCTTTCCACTCGGCCGCTGCGCCGGGTGTCTTCGGAGGCTGCCCTTGCGTGAGGGATATTGCCGTTTGTGCTGGTGTCAGGCCCGCCATGATGCGCAGGGCCAAGCGGTCACCGGAGTTGAGCCGTTGCTGTCGCAGATCCGCCATCACCAGCTCTTCCTGGCCCACCTGACACCGCTTCGGGGACGGGAACGGAAAAACAACGGCCGGGTGCGCAACCCCGGTGGGCGGATCGGGCGCCCACCCAAGCCGGATCCCGCCCCGGCGGGACGCCCGCCGATTCCGGGGATCCCGTTGCGGCTGTTCGATCTTCCCCGTGACTACGCACGGTTCGACCCACGCGACCGCCTCAATCCGAACGCCCCCTGGATGGCCTGGGCCCGATGGACCATCCACCTGCTGGGCCAGGCCCGCGGCTGGAAGCGCGGCATCTGTGAGAACATCGAGCAGGGCCTGGCCATCTTGCTGGCCGACCGCGTCGATGGGGAGCCCGTCTTGCACTCGGAGATGCTCCCCTTCCTGCGCAAACGGGTCATCGGCGTCGGCCGAACCACCGACGTGCTCAAACGCATGGGCTTGTTCCACGACGACCGGCGCCCGCCGTTCGAGGACTGGTTCATCGGCAAGCTCGACGGCTTGGCCCCCGGGATCGGCCGGGACGTCGAGTCCTGGCTGAGGATCCTGCACGACGGCGGCCCGCGCAACAAGGCACGGGCCCCGGCGACCGTCTATGGCTACATGAGCCGGATCCGGCCGATCCTGCTGGCCTGGTCAGAACGCTACGACCATCTGCGTGAGGTGACCCGCGACGATGTCTTGGCCATGCTCGACCAACTCCATGGCAACCAGCGCCGTGACGCCCTGATCGCGCTGCGGTCGCTGTTGTCCCGCGCGAGGAAGAACGGCACGATCTTCCGCGACCCCACCCGGGGCCTCAAGGTCGGCCGGTATCACTACGGGGTCCTGCAACCTCTGCTCCCCGATGACATCGACCGGTCTATCCAAGCCGCCACGGCCCCAGCGGCACGGCTCATGGTCGCACTCGCCGGGGTTCACGCCGCTCGCGTGGCCGACATGCTCGCGCTGCGTCTGGACGACGTCGACCTCGGCAACCGCCGCATCGTCATCGCGGGGCGAGCCCGACCGCTCGACGACCTCACCTACCAGCTGCTCTTCGACTGGCTGCGCCAGCGTGCTGCCCGCTGGCCCGACACCGCCAACCCACACCTGCTCATCAACCACATAACAGCCACGACCACGGCACCAGCCAGCGGCCAGGGCGCCTGCCTGATCCTCCACCGGCAGGCCGCCACCCTGGAACGCCTGCGCGTGGACCGAATCCTCGAAGAAGTCCTCGCCTGCGGCGCCGATCCCCTTCACCTCGCCTCGGTCTTCGGGCTCGACACCACGACCGCCATCCGCTACGCCGACTCAGCCCGCCAGCTCCTAACCACACCTGCCGAAGAACAGGACCCTGCCGGTTCCGGCGAACCCAAGGGTCGAAACGGTCGAAACCCCAGAGTTCCCGCGAACCCAAGGTTCGAGCCCAGGCTGTTGGGGTGGTCTAGGAGGTTGTGCACCCTGGGGTTCGCCGGAACCCAAGGGCGTCTCCGGTCAACCGGTCCCGGAGCGGCATTGGGCGGTGCTCAGGACTCGGCGACGGCGGGCCGCCCGGCCCGGCGAGCGGCTGGGGCGTCTGAGCTGGTGTACGGAGCCGACCCCCACATGAGCAGGCGTTCTCTGTCGGGGCGGCCTAGATACCGGACCAAGCCGTCCTTGACCGGGGCCGGCACGCGACGCCTCGGCTTCACCGCCGCTACAAAAATCTCAGCGACGAGGGAGAATCTTCACCGATCCTGAGATTTCCTCAACCGCCAGAGCAACGTGCTCTACACGGAAAACGCCCTGGTCCTGGGGTTGGATGACCTGGAGAGGGGCTCGGGAACTCGGAGGTTATTTCTTACAACACCCCAACACCCGCCCGCACCTCGCGCATGAGCCGGTTATCACCGCCCCCCATTTGGCGGTCACCCACCGTTACCACGGAGGACCACATGGCCCAGCAGCCCATCCCCACCGACATCCGCCGTCAGGCGCTGGCCGACTGCCTGACCACCATCGGGCAAGCTCTGATCACCTACGGCCGCGCTCTGAGCACGGACCCGCTCGACTCCAAAGAGCAGGCCCCTGACAGCACGCCCCTCACCGGAACGAGCGCCTCGGTGCTCCCGCTCCCGGCGATCCTGACCCGGGCACTGGAGGTCTTCGACGCCACCCAAGACACTCGCCTGCACTCCGCTGGGTCACGTGGTGGTCGGCCGCGCACCGCGCCCACGCCTGCTCCCCGACCGTCCAGGGCTGGCACTGGGCAAACAGGCGCCAGGTGCGCGCCGCGCCGCACTGCGGGCACCTGAGGCGATGGCCGCACCAGTCGATCGCGCCGACGTCGACGGTGTACAGCAGGTGCTCAGGGGCCAGCGTCCCGGGGTCCATGAGGCCATCCAACCCGACGGCTCCCTCGGCGGCCAGCGGGATCGGCCCGGTGGCAGGGGTTTTGGGAGTTTCAGGAGGGATCTACGCGCGGGCGCGGGAGGCCCTCGCCGCTGTATGGGACGGGTTGGTGTTCACCGTGACGAAGTTCGACCGCGATATGCACGTAGAGGGTACCGCCTGGGATCAGAGGACCGATCACATCCAGATCGCCCATGGTAGGGCAACCATTTCTGCCCCCAGGCGCTTCCCGGACCTACTCGGTGAGCTAGTCCTTAGAGAGGATGGTCAGTTCGCTCTTGTTCATGCCGCCGTAGACCGCCGCCAGCTCGGCGTCGTCGAGTTCCCGCATGTTGTCGAGGTCCTGCATGATTGTCCTTTCAGTCGTAGGTGCAGCGATGACGCGGCCATCATCGCCGAGGGCACTGAGAAGCGACTTGTCGATCACTGGTGTCCGCGTCTCAGTGCCTGACGCTGTCGGGGATCTTGAAAGCAGAGATCATCCTGTCGCGCGCCATGACCGAGGGCGTGGCAGGCCCCGGGGTTGAGGAGCCTGCGGGCAGCCGTTGGCGGTACCCGTGAGTAATTTAGCTGGACGCTTCGGCAGGTCGTCCTGTGGTTGATCATTTCCGTTCAAGATGATGGCAAAGACCCCATCCTGGTCGCCGAACTCCTCGGCCACGGCTCGCTGGACACCACCCGCCGCTACGCCCTGCCCACCGAAGCCGACAAAGCCGCCGCCCTGGACGCCCTCATCACCGACCACTAACCGGGGCGAAGAAGCTTCTACAGCACATTGACCAGCGTGCACGTGCAGATGGCCACAACTGGGCTCGCGGGGTGACGGCGCGTACAGGGACGACCCCCGCCCACGCATCCAGCTAAGTTACTCGCGGGTACCACCAACGGCTGTCCGCAGGTTCCTCAACCCCGGATCAAGACCAGCCGCTGCTCCCTCCCGCTGTAGGCGCGTCGACCAGCTCGGCGCCGCGAGGCGCCGGCACCCTCCGTCGGATTCTTTCGACAACCGCCGGGGAGGGCTTGGGCGTCGGTGAGCACGTTGTAGTGCGGGCATTCGCCGTCGCCAGCCTCGCGCTTCAGGCCGACGGTCAGCGAGGTGGCCAGCGCGACCGTGGTGAAGGCGCGTGTGGCCGCGTCGCTGAGGCGTTCGACGTCGTCGTCGGTCAGCTCCACATCGCCGAGCTGGTCGGCGAGCAGGTTCACGTGGGTGGCGAAGTGAACGCAGGCGTCCAGCAGCGCGGTGAGCGGACCGATGCTGTCAGGGAATCTCGACGGTCATGTTGTTCAGTGTGCGGATTCGGGGCACTCTCTCCCGGCGATTCGCCGAACCGGCCCGATCCGGCCGGGCTTCCCCGGAGGTCGAGGGGTCGATCAGGTGCCCTGATCGCCTTTCTTGCTGCCGTGACCAGGAACGCCGAACCAATACGTCCGGGACGTAATGCGAGCGCCGATCTCCCCGGCGAACGGTGCGACGGGTCGCGGTCTCAGCGTCTGCGCTTGCGCCGGGCGGCGTCGCGCCCCAGGTAGTCCAGGCCGCCCGGGTAGGCCACGCCGAGGTCGACCATGGCATCGAGCATCGCGTTGTAGAGCTTGGCGTGGTGCCAGTGCTGGCGGCCCAGCTCGCCCTCACGCAGCTGCCCAGCGAGCTCGGCCAGGTGCGCCAGCCACTGCTGCGCCGTCGCGGGGGCGGCCGACGTCACGCCCGGCGCGGCGGGCTCGCGGGGCGCGGGGACGAAGCGGGTCTCCACGACGGTTTCGCGGACCACCTCACGCACCGGCTCGGTCCGCACGGTGCCGGCGGCGATGTCGCGCTGCAGCCGGGTCTCGGCCGAGCGGACTTCCCAGGCCCGGTTACGGCAGGACTTCGAGCAGTAGAAGGCCGGGCGGCCGCGCCCGGCGTAGGCCACGTACACGCCGCACCAGCCGCATGAGCGGCCCTCCAGGCGCTCATGGACGCACATGTGGAGGCGCCTGCGTAGCGATGGATTCGGCAACCGGTCGGGCTCGGCGGACATTCGCTCCCCCTCTTTTTGTCCCGGACGTATCGGCACCAAAGATGCTGATGCCTGCGTCCCCTTGCCCCCCAGGCAAACCGGAAGGGGGCGGGACCATGCCTGATACCCGCCCCCACCTGCGCATACGGTCCATGGTGATCCACCGACGTCCAGCCTTGTC
>NZ_JBEXGU010000215.1:0-12771 GCF_040607515.1 Streptosporangium sp. NPDC005286
GCGGCTTTCCCCTCCCCTGCGGGGGCGCCCCCCCCCCCCCCCCACCGCAGTAGGCAAAAGATCCGCAGGACAGGACCTAGACCGGGTGCCCGGGGCGGTCCCAGCCGGGGCGCAGGGAGCGTTCGGCCAGGGCGAGGGTCGACTCCAGGCGGACGGCGAGGGCCTTGACGTCGTTGATGTCGGCGGGCTCGCAGAGCTCGAAGCCGACCCGGGCGACGGCGGTGAAGAGCGCCACCACGAAGTGGGGCAGGAGGTCGTCGGGGTCGGTGCCCTGGCGCCTGCTGATCTCGGCGATCAGCCGCCGCTCGTTCTCCACCAGCCGGCGCACGCTTCCCGCGAAGAGGGCGGGGGTGCTGTCGATCACTTCGCGGGCCCTGAGGAACCTGGCGGTGTCGTCGAGATCCCCCTCCTGGAGCATGGTGACCATCGCGCGCACGGCGTGTGAGAGCGCGGTGAACGGCGCCTCGTCAGCCGGGCGGGTGGCCAGCTCGGCGAGCATGGTCTCCTGCCCGTCGGCGGCCAGGGACAGGGCGACGTCCTCCTTGGTGGCGAAGTAGCGGAAGAACGTGCGCGGAGAGACGTCCACGGCCGCGGCGATCTGGTCGACGGTCGTCGCCTCGTACCCCTGCTCAAGGAAGAGGGAGAGGGCGGCGTCGATCAGTGCCAGCCGGGTCTTCTGCTTCTTGCGCTCGCGAAGGCCTGGCCGACGCATGCTCGTCACCACCTCGAAACGTATAGTTCACAGTCTGCCATAAGTCATGTGCTGCCTCATAATAGAATTTGTCACTTGTCAGGGACTGCCATAAATTACCTCGGGTTGACGTCCCACGCGGGGGCGGACGAAAGATCAGGGGGGACCCTTCCATGGCGCAGGCCAAGACGGTGGCCACGACACCACCATCACCGGATCCGGGCAGATCATCCAGACAGGGGCACCCGTGGCTGACGCTGCTGGCGGTCTCCCTCGGCGTGATGATGGTGATGCTCGACGGCACCGTCGTCGCCATCGCCAACCCGGTGATCGGCAAGGAGCTCAACGCCTCCCTCGCCGACCTGCAGTGGGTGACCAGCGGTTACCTGCTCGCGCTCGCCGTGTTCCTGATCACCGCCGGCAAGCTCGGCGACCTGTTCGGGCACAAGCGGATCTTCGTGATCGGCATCGCGGGCTTCGCGCTCACCTCCCTGGCCATCGGCCTGTCCGACTCCATCACCTGGCTGATCGCCTTCCGCGTCCTGCAGGGGCTCTTCGGCGCCCTGCTGCAGCCCGCGGCCCTGGCCCTGCTCCGCGCGGCCTTCCCCGCGGAGAAGCTGAACATGGCGATCGGCGTCTGGGGCGCGGTGATCGGCCTGTCCAGCGCCGCCGGTCCCATCGTCGGCGGCCTGCTGGTGGAGCACGTCAACTGGCAGTCGGTCTTCTTCATCAACGTCCCGGTCGGCATCGTCGCCCTGGCCGTCGGGTTTCTGGTGATCAAGGAGAGCAGGGCGGCCTCGCTGTCCAGGATCGACTGGCTCGGCGTGGTCCTGCTCTCCGGCGCCATGTTCTGCATGGTCTGGGCGATCATCAAGGCCCCCGAGTACGGCTGGGGCGACACCAGGACGCTCGGCTTCCTGGCCGGTGCCGTGGTGCTCGGCGCCGCGTTCGTCTACTGGCAGACCAAGGCCACCGAGCCGCTCATCCCGCTCAGCCTGTTCGGCAACGCCTCGGTCGCGATCGGCACCGTGCTGATGGTGCTGGTGGCGTTCTCGATGTTCGGCGCGATGTTCTTCCTCACCTTCTACTTCCAGGGCGTGCACGGCCTGTCACCGCTCGACTCGGGTATGCGGATGCTCCCGATGAGCGCGGGCATGATCGTCGCCTCACCACTGGCGGGCCTGGCGATCGGCAGACTCGGCCCGAAGATCACGATCTCGGCGGGCATGCTGATCACGGCCGTGGCCATGTTCCTCCTCTCCCGCCTGGGCATGGACGCGGGTTACGTCGACAGCGCGATCCCGTTCGTGCTGCTCGCCTTCGGCCTCTCCCCGGTGATGGTCGGCGCCACCGAGATCATCGTGGGTAACGCCCCGGAGGAGCTCAGCGGCGTGGCGGGCGGCGTGCAGCAGTCGGCGATGCAGGTCGGAGGCTCGATGGGCACCGCGGTGCTCGGCGCGATCGTCGCGGCCAAGGTGGCCGACGTGCTTCCCGGCTACTGGACGGCCGCCAAGCTCCCGGAACTCCCCGCCGAGCAGATGGAACTGGTCAAGCAGGGTGCCTCCTACGCCCAGGCCGGTGCGGCCCCCGGCACGCCCGAGCCGATCATGCAGGCCATCACCGGCGTCGTGCACTCGTCCTTCCTGGACGGCATGCACCTCGGCTTCACGGTCAGCACCGGGGTGGCCGTCCTCGCGGCGCTGCTCGCGCTCTTCGTCAGGGCGGGCCGCAAGAGCGAGGGCGCCGCGATCCACATGGGCTGAAAGCCCTCGAACACGGCTCCCACCCCAGGCCCGGCGCTCGATCGCCGGGCCTGGGGTGTCGCGCCGGTGACCGGGGCGCGGCGGTGCGGGCATAAAATCACCAGGGTGAGTACGAAGATTCTCCCTGAGAGCGACGTCCGGCCGGACCTGTCGCACGGCGACGGCGACCACGAGCGCTTCGCCCACTACGTCGAGAAGAACAAGATCATGGAGAGCGCGCTGAGCGGGACACCGGTCCGCGCGCTCTGCGGGAAGGTCTGGGTGCCCAACCGCGACCCCCAGAAGTTCCCGGTCTGCCCGGAGTGCAAGGAGATCTACTCGGGTCTGCCGAAGGGTGAAGACGGCAACAAGGAGTGAGTGTTGCTCGTGGGTGATCGCCACCGATGAGGCTACGGTCGGGATGTCGCCGGGGGGCGGCGAGCGACCAGTGGCTGGGATCTGTCGGGGGAGTCCATGTTTCGGCGTGCGATCGCCGTTCTTTCCGCATGCCTGTTGACGGTGCCCGTTCCCGGCCGAGAACCCACCGCGCTCGGATGCGCCCTCGCCTCCGGAGCGGCTCATGTCATGGTGCGGGGGGCGGTCCGCCCCGTGCCACCGGGGCGTGGGCCCGAGCCGCCCATGCCATCCCCGGTGTCATCCCCCGCGCCGTTCGTCGCGCCGCCCGCCCGCCTGCCCGTCGACGGACGGTCCCGGTCGAGATCGCTTCCGCTCGTGCTTCCGGTCACCGTGCCCACCTGGGTGCACGTCATCACCGACGGTCGCCTCGGCGCCCCCGACTTCGCCGTACGCGACCAGCTCGCCACGCTCAACGCCGCCTACTCCGGGCAGTTCGGCGGGGCGGACACCGGGATCCGGTTCAGGCTGGAGGGCATCACCCGCACCGTCAACCCGGCCTGGTTCCGCGACCCCGTCACCCACGAGCGGGCGATCAAGCGGATGCGCAGGGGCGGCCCCGAGACGCTCAACCTCTACCTCGCCCAGCTCAGCGAGCTGGTGCTCGGCTACTCCACCTACCCCTACGGATACCGGAAGGAACCGGCTCTCGACGGCGTGGTCGTCGATTGGCGCAGCCTGCCCGGCGGGGCGATGCGCAGCTTCGACCGGGGGTTCACCGGGGTCCACGAGATCGGTCACTGGCTCGGGCTGCTGCACACCTTCGAGAAGGGCTGCGAGGCCGCGGGCGACGGCGTTGCCGACACCGCGCCCGAGGGGAAGCCCACCGAGGGTTGCCCGCTGGTCAAGGACACCTGCGAGGGGGGCGGGCCCGACCCGATCCACAACTTCATGGACTACTCCGACGACCGCTGCATGTCCGGGTTCACTCCCGGCCAGGCTCTCAGGATGCAGGAGATGTGGGTCGCATACCGAGAGCCGGGGCGGACACTACCCTTGACAGGTGACAGTACCGAAGGCGCTTGACGCTCCGTACGAATCTCCCCGGCTCTTCGGCCCCCAGTACCGCACCGCCTCTCTCGGCATCCTGCTCGTCGTCACGCTGATCGGTTTCGAGGGCATGTCCGTGAGCACGGTCATGCCCGCCGTCTCCAAGGATCTCGATGCCCTGGATCTATACGGGATGAGCCTTTCGGCCTTCCTCATCTCCGGCCTGCTCGCCAACGTGGTCGCCGGTCTCTGGTCCGACCGGCGGGGACACGCCTGGCCGTTCCTGCTCGGTGTGGGACTGTTCACCGCCGGTATGGTCCTGGCCGGGGCCGCCGGGACCAAGGAACTGTTCATCGTGGCGCGGGTGGTGCAGGGCCTCGGCGGCGGCGCCGTCATCGTGGCGATCTACGTGATGATCGCGCGGGTCTACGTCCCCGAGACCAGGCCCCGGGTGTTCGCCGCGCTGTCGGCCGCCTGGGTGCTCCCCGCCCTGCTCGGACCGGCCCTCAGCGGGATCATCGCCGAGACGGCCGGCTGGCGGTGGGTCTTCTACGGCATCGTGCCGCTCGTCGTCCCCGCCCTCGTGATGCTCCTGCCCGCGCTGCGGGCCCGGCAGGATCAGGCACCCGAGCCCTCCACCGGGCCCCGGTCCAGGCCGCTGGCGATGACCCTGGCCGCCGTCGCCACGGCGGGCGGTGGCGGGGTGCTGCTGTACGGCGTGGACCACCTGCAGAGCACCCCGGTGCCCGGCGGGGTCGCCGTCGTGGCCGGGCTGGTGTTCCTCGCCGTGGGGCTGCCCAGGCTGCTGCCACCCGGGGCACTCAGGTTCGGCCGCGGCCTGCCCACCACGATCATGATGCGCGGGGTGCTCGCCTCGGCCTTCTTCGCGGTCAACTCCTTCATCCCGCTGTTCCTGACCGAGGTGCGAGGCTTCTCCGTCGCCGAGGCGGGGGTCGCGCTCACCACCGGCGCCCTGGGCTGGACGACCGGCTCCTACCTGCAGAGCCGCCGCTCATACGATCGGCCCCTGCTGGTCGGGATCGGCTCCGCGGCGATCACCGCGGGCATCCTGCTGACCCTGCTCGCGCTCGTACCCGGTATCACCGGCTGGGTCACCGTGCCCGCCTGGGTCGTCGCCGGGTTCGGCATGGGCATCGGCACCACCAGTATCAACATCACCGCGATGCGCCAGTCACCCGACGCGGAGCAGGGCGCCAACTCCGCCGCGCTCCAGGTCGTCGACACCCTGGGCGGTGCTCTCACCATCGGTTTCGCCGGCGTCCTGATCAACCTGATCGGCCACGACGACATCGCCACCGGCTACACCATGATCGTCGTCCTGATGGCCTCCCTGGGGCTCTTCGGGGTGATCGTGGCCCGGCGTATGCGGGACATCTCATGACTCATTGGTCACTCCTGTAACAGCGATCACCCATAGCCGGACCACACCGTGGGATGCATGGTAGGACGGTAGGACCGTGACCGCCGGGAGGAGGCCCCGTGCACGAACGACCTCGCCGGTCGGACCCGTTGGACGAGCCCGGTCGTGACGGGGGGCGCCGGTCCCGGCGGGCCAGAAAGGCCGCCCAGAAGGCTGTACGGAAGGCGGAAGACCAGGGGTGGCCGCCCGGCGACCCGGACCTCGACGACGAGCGCCGTCCCTGGCCGCCGCCGGAGTCCGAGCCGTCCGACAGCCGCTCCCACCTCACCTGGCCTCCCCGGATACCCGAGCCCGGCGACGACCTCCCGCCCTCGGCCCGCTGGTACGGCACGCCCATCGCCCCGCCCCAGCCCCGCCCCGGGCGCCTGCGCGGCCTGCTGCTCGTACTGCTCACCCTGGTCGTCGGCGGCGGTGTCATCGCCGGCGCGGTCGTGCTGGTGCTGCGGTCGGTGCCGGACCCGCCGCCGGGGCGGGTGACCGATCCGGTCGCGGGGGTCGGCTACCGGCTGCCGGAGGGCTGGCTCGCGGGCACGGTGCCGCCCGTCACGGGGTTCACCTCGGTCGCGGGCGACGGGGTCAACACGACGGTGATGGTCAGGCCGGCGGAGCCCGCGGCCGACGTGCGCGCCGCCGCGGCCGAGCTCAGCGACCTGTACGGGCGGCTCCTGCTCCACGGCGACAAGGTGAAGGTCGTGGACGACACGGAGATCGCCGTGGGTGCGCGCACCGGGCACGCCCGTTCGCTGCGCGCCGAGTACCTGGACATCGTGAACCGGCCGGCCTACCTTCGCGTGGTCTTCCTCACAGGTGGCGGCGGGCGCCCGGTGGTCGTGGTCGGGATGGCCCAGCCGGACGATCCCGTGTCGCGGGCCGAGATCGATACGGTGATCGCGGGTCTGGGCTGACGTCCGGCCTCCGTGAGCCGCGGCGTGCCCCGTCGATCGGTGGCGACGCGGCGGGCGAAGGATCCGGGGGACGGAACACCTAGCACGTGGAGGCGACCTTGGCGAGGATCTCGGCCGATCGGCACGTCTTGTCGGCGACGCAGATTACTCTGGTGACACTGTGAGCACTTTCGCCGCATCCCACCTCTCGCCTTCATATCCGGACCGTGCCGCCTGGGGCACCGCGCCGAAGCTTCGCGCGTGGCAGCAGGAGGCCTTTGACCTGTACTCCAGCCGTGAGCCGCGCGACTTCCTCGCGGTCGCCACGCCGGGTGCGGGCAAGACGACCTTCGCGCTCCGCATCGCCAGCGACCTGCTGTCCAGAGGGATGATCCGGGCTGTGACCATCGTCACACCGACGGAGCATCTCAAGCAGCAGTGGGCGGACGCCGCGGGCAGGGTCGGCATCGCGATCGACCCCGAGTTCAAGAACAGCCAGGGCGCGACCTCCCGCGACTACGTCGGGGTGGCCATCACCTACGCCCAGGTGTCGATGCATCCGGCACTGCACCGCGCACGCACCGAGGCGCGCAAGACGCTCGTGATCTTCGACGAGATCCACCACGCGGGCGACGCGAAGTCCTGGGGCGACGGCGTACGGGAGGCGTTCGAGCCCGCCGCCCGGCGCCTCGCCCTGACCGGCACCCCCTTCAGGTCCGACATCAACCCGATCCCCTTCGTCACCTACGCCGAAGACGGCGACGGGGTCAGGCGCAGTGTCTCCGACTACTCCTACGGTTACGGTCCCGCGCTCGCCGACGGTGTCGTCCGCCCGGTCATCTTCCTCGCCTACGCCGGTGAGATGCGCTGGCGGACCCGTGCCGGCGACGAGATCGCCGCGACCCTCGGCACCCCGCTCACCAAGGACCAGCTCGGCCAGGCGTGGCGGGCCGCGCTCGACCCGAAGGGCGAGTGGATCCGCCAGGTCCTCCGGGCGGCCGACCGGCGGCTGACCGAGGTGCGCAGGGGCGTGCCCGACGCCGGTGCCCTGGTCATCGCCACCGACCACGAGACCGCCCGCGCCTACGCCCGCCACATCAGGACCATCACCGGCGAGGGCGCCACGGTCGTGCTCTCCGACGACCCGGCGGCCTCCAAGAAGATCAAGGAGTTCTCCGCCTCCGAGCAGCGCTGGCTGGTCGCGGTCCGGATGGTCTCCGAGGGCGTCGACATCCCGCGCCTGGCCGTCGGCGTCTACGCCACGAGCATCTCGACCCCGCTCTTCTTCGCGCAGGCGGTCGGCCGCTTCGTCCGCGCCCGCAAGAGAGGCGAGACCGCGTCCGTCTTCGTGCCCTCGGTGCCGACCCTGATGGGGCTGGCGGCGGAGCTGGAGGCCGAGCGCGACCACGTGCTCGACCGCAAGCCCCCGGAGGAGGGGCTGGACGACTTCTTGTTGGAGGACGCCCAGCGCAAAAAGGACAATCCCGATGTCCTGGGTGACGAGCTGCCGTTCGAGACCCTGGAGGCGGTCGCCACCTTCGACCGGGTGCTCTTCGACGGCGGCGAGTTCGGCAGCGCCGCGGAGACCGGTTCCCCCGAGGAGGAGGACTTCCTCGGCCTGCCGGGTCTGCTGGAGCCCGACCAGGTCCGCACCCTGCTGAGCAAGCGCCAGTCCGATCAGCTGAAGGCCAGGCGGAACAGGCCCGAGCCCAAGGAGCCGCAGCTCGCCCCGCACGAGCTGATCGCCAACCTCCGCAAGGAGCTCAACGGCCTCGTCGGTGCCTGGAACCATCGCACCGGCCAGCCGCACGGTGTCATCCACGCCGAGCTCCGCAGGTCCTGTGGCGGCCCCGCCATCGCGCAGGCCTCCGCGGAGCAGATCCAGGAGCGGATCGACAAGATCCGCCACTGGGCCACCCAGCGCTCCCACTGACCCGGCCACCGGGTCGCACCGGCGTTCGCGCCGGGCGCGGCCCGGTCAGCCGAGGGCGATCGGCCTGCCGGTCCGGCCGTCGATCGCCCGGAACCCGCCCTCGCCGCGCACCGGTTGCGCGAGCGGCACCTGCAGGGAGGCCACGCCGCCGGTGACGCTCACCGGCCGCGTCGTGGCGCCCGAGGTGCGGCTCTCCGCCTCGCCGTCGCGCATCCAGACCCTGATCGTGCGGTTCCGGTGGCGCAGGACCACGGTCGCGGTGTCGCACTCGTCGGCCCTGGCCGTCCAGAAGAGCGTCACGCCCCGCAGCGAGCCCTGGCGGCGGGCCAGCCGCACTCGCTCGGGAGCGGGCATCCTGCCGGGGCAGGAGGCGCTCCGCGCGTCCCGAGCGCCCTGCTGAGCCGCCTGCGGTGCCGGTGCCGGTGCCGGGGCCGGAGCCGGTATCCGGGCCGCCGAGGGCAGGGGTGCGGCGATGAGGGTCCGCGGGGGGATCTGGACCGTGGTGGTGGTCCAGATCGTGGCCACCTCCAGTGAGACCAGCGCCAGCACGCTCGTCAGCCGCACCAGCGTCCCGCCGCGAAAAAGGTTCCACAGGCACAGCGGGGTCAGCACCAGCCAGGAGACACCGAGCACGAACATATGAGGTCACCACCGGTAGTAAGAGGTCTCAGCTCTCCGTGATACTCCTGTCGCGGCGGGTGGTGGTCGGATTTACCCACCCATGCCGATCCGGTAGTCGTTCGAATGCCCGGAGTGGGCACTCCTGACGGCCTTCCCCCGCCGGGCTCCGGACAGGACGGGGAACCGTGCCAAGGGGGTACGACCGTCAGGCCGGGCGGACCACCGGGGTGCCGGTGAGACGGGTTCCGGCGGAGCCGAGCTCGGCGAGGGCGGCCTCGGTGGTCGGGGCGGCCACCCCCGCGGTGAGATCCAGCAGCACCCGGACGGAGAGGCCGTGCGCGAGCGCGTCCAGGGCGGTGGCTCGCACGCAGTGGTCGGTGGCGATGCCGACGACGTCCACCGTGTCCACGCCGCGCTCGCCGAGCCAGTCGGCCAGGCTCGTACCGTCGGGGGCGACGCCCTCGAAGCCGCTGTAGGCGGCGGCGTGGGCCCCCTTGCTGAACACCTCCTCCACCCGTCCGGTGTCGAAGGCGGGATGGAAGTCCGAACCGGCCGTCCCGACGACGCAGTGGACGGGCCAGGAGTTCACGTAGTCGGGTTCGGCGGCGAAGTGGGAGCCGGGGTCCACATGGTGGTCGCGGGTGGCCACGACGTGGTCGTAGCCGTGCGAGGCGGTGTACCGGGAGATGGCGGCGGCCACCTCGGCGCCGCCGCCGACCGGAAGGCTGCCGCCCTCGCAGAAGTCGTTCTGGACATCGACGATGATCAGTGCGGTTGGCATGCGGTCAGTCAAACACGGTGGGCAGCGCGGCGTAGCCCCGGGAGAGCTGGTGGGCGTTGGCCGGCAGCTCGGCGAGGGCCTCTCGGTGCCGCGCGCGGGCCGCGTCCAGCTTCTCGCGGCCGACCATCTCGCCCTTCCTGACCAGCGGGACCTGCAGCGGACGGGCGTCCGCGGGAAGGTCGGCGGAGACGGTGACCAGCTCGGCGACCGCCGTGCCCGCCGGGTCGAGCCTGCGGAAGGCGTTCTTGCGGCCACCCCTGCTGGGCTTGCCCACCGACCTCTTGGCCACCGGCCGCATGATCCCGTCGGCGCCGGCGCGGGCGACGAGCTTGTAGACCAGGGCGGCGGTGGGCGAGCCTGAGCCGGTGACCAGCGACGTGCCGACGCCGTAGCCGTCCACGGGCGCGGCCGACAGCGCCGCGATGGCGTACTCGTCGAGGTCGCTGGTGACGATGATCCGGGTCTGCTGCGCGCCGAGCGCGTCGAGCTGCTCGCGGACCTCGTGGGCCACCTGGACGAGGTCGCCGGAATCGAGGCGGACGGCGCCGAGGGAGGGGCCGGCCAGTTCCACCGCGGTCCGTACGGCCTGGGCCACGTCGTAGGTGTCGACCAGCAGCGTGGTGCCGGTGCCGAGGGAGGTGATCTGGGCCTGGAAAGCCTGCTCCTCGGAGTCGTGGAGCAGGGTGAACGCGTGGGCCGCGGTCCCGGCCGTCGGCACGCCGTACGCGCGGCCCGCCATGAGGTTGGAGGTGGAGGAGAACCCGCAGAGGTAGGCGGCCCGCGCGGCGGCCACGGCCGCCGCCTCGTGGGTACGTCGCGAGCCCATCTCGATGATCGGCCTGGTCCCGGCGGCGCCGACCATGCGAGCGGCGGCGGCGGCGATCGCGCAGTCGTGGTTGAGCACCGACAGGATCACGGTCTCCAGCAGCACCGCCTCGGCGAACGTGCCCTCCACCGTCATGATCGGGGAACCGGGGAAGTAGCACTCGCCCTCGGCGTAGCCGTCCACGTCCCCCGAGAACCGGTATCCGGCGAGGAAGGCCAGGGTGGGCTCGTCGACAACCTGGTTGTCTTCGAGGAACGCCAGCGACTCCTCGTCGAAGCGGAAGGACTCCAGCGCCTCCAGCACCCGGCCGGTACCCGCGACGACCCCGTAGCGCCGCCCACCGGGCAGCTGCCGCGCGAACACCTCGAAGACCGTCCGCCTGGAGGCGGCGCCGCTTCTCAGCGCCGCCTCCAGCATCGTCAGCTCATAGTGATCGGTAAGCAACGCGGTGCTCATGCTCTCTGTCACGAGTCGAAGACTAATCCCGGGGTAGGGCAGACTGGTGAATGTGGGTAGCACCGCTCCAACAGAGGTCGAGCGTCCGTCAATCGACGTAAGACCCGATCTGCCATGGTTGACAATCGTCTGGAACGACCCGGTCAACCTGATGTCCTATGTGACGTACGTCTTCCGGACCGTCTTCGGGTACTCCAAGGAGAAGGCGGAGAAGTTGATGCTCGACGTGCATCACAAGGGCAAGGCGGTGGTCTCCAGCGGCACCCGTGAGGAGATGGAGCGCGACGCGCAGATCATGCACTCCTACGGGCTGTGGGCCACGGTCCAGCGGGATTCGTGAGCGGGCGGGCGGTCCGGTGCCGCCCGTCGCGGTCCGTCGTCGTGCGGCGGCGGGCGGCGGGTCGATCCCAGACGACGGGCGGGTCTCTGGCGGAGCCCGCGAGGAATGGTGGGCGAGAGATGAGTTCGGGGTTCAAGCCGGGGCGCGAGGGCGGTGTGATCACGGGTTTCGACGCCGCCGAGGTGTCGATCCTGCGCTCGCTGGTCACCCAGACCCTGGGCCTGATAGAGCCGGGGGAGACCGGCGACGATCCGCTGGAGAGGGCGCTCGGCATCGGCGCGTCCGAACAGTCCAACGATCCGGTGCTGGCCAGGCTGTTCCCCTCGGCGTACGAGGACGGCGAGGCGGCCGCGGAGTTTCGCCGGTACACCGAGGCGACACTGCGCGAGGGCAAGCGGGCCGACGCCAAGGCGATGCTCGACAGCGCCGAGCCCGGCCGGGTCGAGCTGACCAGGGAGCAGGCGGAGGCGTGGATGCGCGCGCTGAACGACGTGCGGCTCACGCTCGGCACCCGGCTGGAGGTGACCGAGGAGGTGCACGACGAGATCGCCGACATGTCGGAGCACGACCCCCGTTATCCGGTGTACGTCATCTACGACTGGCTGACCTACCTCCAGGACACCCTGGTCCGAGCCCTTTGGTAGCTTTCAGGCATGCTCACGATCTCTCGGGAACTGGTTGACAAGATCATCGCGCACGCTCGGGCGGACCACCCCGACGAGGCCTGCGGTGTGATCGCCGGGCCCGTCGGTTCCGACTCTCCCGAACGGTTCATCGCCATGGAGAACGCCGAGCGGTCGCCGACGTTCTACCGGTTCGACTCGCTGGAGCAGCTGCGCGTCTGGCGGGAGATGGACGACCGCGACGAGGAGCCGGTGGTGATCTACCACTCCCACACCGCCACCGAGGCATACCCCTCCCGCACCGACATCTCCTACGCCGCCGAGCCGGGAGCCCACTACGTGCTGGTCTCCACCCGAGAGGAACTGGGTGCGGAGGCCGAGTTCCGCTCGTACCGGATCGTCGACGGTGTCGTGAGCGAGGAGAAGGTGACGATCACCTCCGGGTGACCGTCCCGGGTGTACGGCCGTGTGGTGGATTGTCCCTTTGGGTAAGCTGGTGGGCATGCTGACCGCCGCCCCGAGCCAGGAGGACGTCGTGCGCTCGCGTCCCGGCCCCCGGGCACGGCACGCGGGCATCGCGCCCGTGCAGAACTTCCTGTTCGCGCACACGCCTTTCGTGGTCGTCTACGACTGTCGCTGACCGGCTTTTCTGGAATCCCCCGGTGCTCGCCGGTGTTCCGAAACCGGTGGGCTATTACTCCCATGACGACACAAGGAGATTGACCCGCGATGGCCATTGAGGTTCGCATCCCGACCATCCTGCGCACCTACACCGACGGTGCCAAGGCCGTCGACGCCAAGGGCGCCACGCTCGAGGAGCTGATCGGCGACCTGGAGGCCCGGCACCCCGGGTTGAAGGAGCGCCTGGTCGACAAGGGCGCGCTGCGCCGCTTCGTGAACGTCTACCTGAACGACGAGGACGTCCGATTCCTGGGCGGGCTGGAGACCCCGGTCGCCGACGGCGACACGGTCACCGTCCTGCCCGCCGTGGCCGGCGGCTCCCGCTAGTGCGCGGCGCCGCCCGCCTCG
>NZ_JBEXGU010000216.1:0-12577 GCF_040607515.1 Streptosporangium sp. NPDC005286
CCTCCCTCGCCGACGCGGCCTGTGCCCTCGCGGGGGCGGCACAGGCCGCGTCGGCGCAGCCGTCAGGCGATCGACGAGTGCGGCTCCCGGTGGCCCGCTCGCCGGATGGCCCGCAGGGCGGATTCCGCCGCGATCAGAGCGCTGTGCGAGGAGACCTCGCTGAGCAGGCCGGGGGCCGCCACCGAGTCACCGACCAGCCAGACGCCGTCCCCCCGGTCGATCGCGGGCCGGTCCCGCCAGGTGGTCCCCGGCAGGTCCAGCGCTCCGGTGCGGCCGTTGCAGGTGGCCTCCCGCCGCCAGGTCGTCCGCTCCCGCCAGCCGGGAAGCCCGAGATCTGCCACCCGCTCCGCCCTGGACACCGCCTCGGCCTTCGTCTCACCCGCTCTGACCGGCATCTGTAGCTGGCAGAGGGTCTGCCCGTTGGTGGCGGGCGAGGGGTCCGCCAGGCCGTACTGCTCCATGAAGCCGCCCTCGTCCAGGTCGGAGACGAGGAAGAGGTCGTCGCCGCTCACATGGAGGCCGAGGTCGAGCAGGACGGCCTTCCCGCTCTCCCAGCGCAGCGACCCGTCGCCGAGCAGCGTCCTGGCGGCGTCCAGTGAGGTCGCCACGATCACGGGGGTGTCCTCGGGCAGGCGGTCCACCCGCGAGCCGGTCTCGATCCGCACGCCCAGAGCGCGCGCGTGTACGGCCATCCGCTCGATCACCCGCCCCCAGCCGCCGACGACGTAGCGCGGTGCCGGATACCTCGGCGCGGTCGCCCGCAGCACTCGCTCCCAGACGAACGCCGCCGACAGCCGTCCGGCGTCGGCGTCGTAGGTGATCACACCGACCAGTCCGGCGAGAGCCCGCATGGCCTCCTCACCGAAGTGCCGGGTGGCCCAGGTCCTGAACTCCTCGTCCACCGGGGCCCGCAGTCGCCGCTTGGTGCACGCCCGCAGCAGTGACCAGGGTGGCATGGCGGACAGCCGGCCGCCGTGCCGGAACCTGCCCTTCGCGAGCTTGCCGGGCGTGGGCTTGGTGTACGGCCCGGCCAGCCCTCTTCTCGCCAGCCAGCGCCATGGCTCGCCGTCGGAGTAGAAAACGTGGGGACCGTCGTTGGCGATGTACGGGGCCGCGGTGCTGCGGGCCCGGCCGCCCGGCTCCCGGTGGGCCTCGTGGAGGGTGACCCGTGCGCCGCCCTCGGCGCACGCGATGGCCGCGGTGAGCCCGGCGAGCCCGCCGCCGACGATGCTGATGTCTCGCATGTTTGGTGTCATGCCCTCACGACGGAGCGCGGGGCGCCGTTCGTGACATCACCGCGATCCCCTCAGCCGGGAGAGCTTCTCCGGGTTCGCCACCAGGAAGACGGTCCTGATCAGTCCGTCCTCGACGACCAGCGAGAACACCGTGATCGGCTGCCCGCTCACGCTCACCACCGCGGCGGGCCCGCCGTTCACCTCCGCGACCTCCACCTCGAAGCCGGGGAACGACTCGGCGCCCAGGCTCTCCATGAATCTCCGCACGCCCGTCTCGGATCCGATCGAGGACAGGAAGCGCGCCACCCTGCCCGCGCCCCTGATGACCCGCAGCGGGGCCTTGACCTTGCCGCCGCCATCGCTGACCAGCGACGCGTCCTCGGCGAGCAGCGTGGTCAGCGCCTCCAGGTCTCCGGTCACGGCCGCCGCGGCGAACCGCTCGGTGAGCCTGCGCCGCAGCCCCCGGTCCACCTCGAACCTCGGTCTGCCCTCCTGGACGTGCTCCCTGCCGCGCCGGGCCAGTTGCCGGGTCGTCGCCTCGCTGCGCCCGATCACCTCGCCGATCTCCGCGTACGGCATGTCGAACGCCTCCCGCAGCACGAACACCGCACGTTCCAGCGGGGACAGGGTCTCCAGCACCACGAGCAGCGCCAACTCGACCGAGTCGGCCAGTTCGGCGTGCTCGGCCACATCCGGGGTGACGACCAGTTCCGGCAACCACGGCCCGACGTAGGACTCCCGCTGGGCCCGCACCCGCCGGAGCCGGTCGATGGAGAGCCGTGTCACCACCCTGACCAGGTAGGCGCGGTCGTCCCGCACCTGGGAGGCGTCCACCCCCGACCAGCGCAGCCACGCCTCCTGGACCACGTCTTCGGCGTCGG
The DNA here is from genome assembly GCF_040607515.1 of Streptosporangium sp. NPDC005286. Classification (NCBI taxonomy): domain Bacteria; kingdom Bacillati; phylum Actinomycetota; class Actinomycetes; order Streptosporangiales; family Streptosporangiaceae; genus Streptosporangium; species Streptosporangium sp. NPDC005286. The sequence goes on from NZ_JBEXGU010000216.1 coordinate 2,117, forward strand.
TCACGCTGCCCAGGATCCGGTAGGCGACCCCGGTCAGCAGGTCGCGGTGTCCTTCGAAACGCTCAACGGCCATAGGGGCATAGACGTATCACGGCCCTCCGGTGTGACATAGCCCGGTAAACGGCTGTTTACTGCCGCGCCCTACCATGCGAGAGCAGGAGTCGGCAGCGAAGGAGTGTGCAGTGACGGGAACGATCGTCGCCGAACCGGGCGCCGCGCAGCAGGGCAGACATCTCTGGTTGACCCTGGTGGCGCTCTCCGCGGCAGGGATGGTCGTCTCCGTCCAGCAGACCGTGGTCATCCCGCTGCTGCCCCGGCTGATGGCCACCTTCGGCGTGTCGGTGGCCGAGGTCACCTGGGTCTTCACCGCCTCACTGCTCGCCGCCGCGGTGGCCACGCCGCTGCTGTCGCGCCTCGGCGACATGTACGGCAAGAAGCGGATGATCCTGTTCACGGTCGGCCTGCTCGTCCTGGGCTCGTTGGTCTGCGCCCTGTCCGGTTCCCTTCCCGTACTGATCGCCGGACGGGCCCTGCAGGGCGCGTCGGCGGCGCTGGTACCGCTGGCCATCGGCATGATCAAGGACACCTTCCCGCCCGACAGGGTCATGACGGCCATCGGGGTGGTCAGCGCCACCATGGGCGTCGGCGGCAGCCTCGGCATGATCGTCACCGGCCTGATCGCCGACCGCACCCCCAGCCACCACCCGGTCTTCTGGATCACCGCGGGGCTCGGCGTGATCGTGATCGTTCTCATCGTGCTGAGTGCCTCCGGCGGCGGAACCGGTGCCGGGGGCCGCCCCGACCTCATCGGTGCGGCACTGCTGTCCGCCTGGCTCGTCTGCCTGCTGCTGGCGATCTCCAAGGGCAACGACTGGGGCTGGGGTTCGGGAGCCGTCCTGCGGTTGTTCGCGGGCGCGGGCGGATTCGGTGCCGTCTGGGTCTTCAGCCAGCTGCGGCTCCGGGCGCCGATGGTACGGCTCCACCTGCTCGTCGGCCGCCGTTCCCTCCCGGCCAACCTGGCCTCGCTGCTCCTGGGCTTCGCCATGTTCGGCTCCTTCGCCCTGATCTCCAGCTTCATCCAGACGCCTCCGTCCGCCGGGTACGGTTTCGGGGGATCTGTCCTCGACGTCGGTCTCTACGCCCTGCCCAGCACCGTGACCATGCTGCTCTCCTCCTTCATGGCCGGCCGTCTCTCGGCCTGGTTCGGCCCCGCCTACTCCCTCGCTCTCGGCGCGGGCCTGTGCGCGATCGGATTCGGCTGGTTCACCCTCTTCAACGACTCGGTGCTCCAGCTGGTCGGGGCCAACGCGGTGCAGGGGCTGGGCTTCGGCGTCGCCTACGCGGCGATGGGCGCGCTCGCCGTGCAGCACGTGCCCAGGGACCAGAGCGGCATCGCCAGCGGTATCAACTCCCTGGTCCGCTCCATCGGCGGCAGCCTCTCCGGCGCCGCGACCGCCGCGCTCCTCACCTCCATCACCGTCGCCGGCACCGCCATCCCATCCCGGGACGCCTACGTGATCTCCTTCGGGATCATCACCGTGAGCGCCCTGGGGGCGGCGGCCATCGCGCTCGTGTCCGGAATGATGGCGCGAGGGGTGTCTGAAGTCGGTTAAGATTTCATCTGCATCGCAAGGGGCTATGGCGCAGCTGGTAGCGCGCCTCCATGGCATGGAGGAGGTCTGGGGTTCGAATCCCCATAGCTCCACTTCGGTGGCTGGGGTTCGCTGTTCGCAGACGGAGGTCTGCTTCCGGCGGGCCCCTTCGTCGTTCACACGGGAGGACGACCCCCGCGCCCCGGGCCCTTCGCTTCGCTCGGGGAAGTGCCGCGCGTTGTGCGGTCTCCGTATTGTTGGTGGGCCGTGGGCGCGGCCGGTAGGGCCAGGCTCGTCGTAGGGCGAGAAGGCGAAGCCTGGGAATCGGTATCCGTGTTCAGCGGTCGACGCTCTGCTGGTGGGGGGGTCAGTCGTCGGAGGCGACGATGACGGCCAGGGAGCCCTCGTTCCGGTCGATCAGGACCAGCTCGTGGAACTCGCCGAGGATCCATCCCAGGTCGTCGTCGCGGGCCGCCTCGTCGAGGTCGCGGAGGCGATAGCGGGAGGTGGCCGCGCGGATCAGCCGGTAGACCTCGGTCTCCAGGTCGTGGGCGACGGTCTCGGGGAGATCGGTGTACCTGCCGGCCCAGGTGCGGATCGTGGCGGAGGCGGTTTCCGCGTCGACGTCCTCGAAGGAGGCGGCCGAGAGCGCGTCGAGGCGGTAGGGGCCGTGCACCGACCCGTCGCCCTTCCAGGAGTCGGAGCCCAGATAGTCGTCCCGGTACAGCTGGTGCGAGAGCAGCGCGGTGAGCAGCGGTTCGTCGTCCTGTCCGGGGGTGATACGGAAGTGCTTCACGTCCACCCAGCGGTAGGTCCTGTCCTTGAAGTTGACCAGGGTGGTCGAGGTGAACGCCAGTTGCTCCATGGTTGTGACGATAGTGACTTCCAGGACCTGTTGATCACCGATTGACCGAACAGGACGAGCAGCCGGGAGGTGCGGAAACCAGATACGAGCTGGGCGCACGCGACGTTTGCCGCTCCGGGGCGAGGGCAGCCGTCACCGTATCCGGCACGGTGCTACAGGAGGTCAGATGCTGCCCCGGAAGCAGAGGATCGGCACGGTCGCGGTGATCGCTCACCAGCGGAAGTCATTCGGCGGAGGGCTGGACGAACTGCGCAGGCTCCTCGCCGACGAGGGAGTCGGCGAGCTGCTCTGGTACGAGGTGCCCAAGAGCAAGAAGGCGCCGAAGAAGGCGCGGAAGGCGCTGAAGGAGGGGGCCGACCTGATCCTGGTGTGGGGCGGTGACGGCATGGTGCAGCGCTGCGTGGACGCGATCGCGGGCTCGGGCGTCACGGTCGGCATCCTCCCCGCGGGAACGGCCAACCTCTTCGCGCAGAACCTGGGCATCCCCGAGGACCTGCCCAAGGCCGTGCACGTCGCGTTCCACGGTGAGAGCCGGAAGCTGGACCTGGGGAAGGTCAACGGGGAGCACTTCGCCGTCATGGCCGGGGTCGGCTTCGACGCGGCGATGATGGAGGAGGCCGACCGGGGGTTGAAGGACCGCCTGGGGCGTGTGGCGTACGTCTGGACGGGACTGCGCCACGTCCGTGGGGAACTCGTGCCGATGGAGGTCAGGATCGACGGGGTGACGTGGTTCGAGGACGAGGCCAGCTGCCTGCTGCTGGGCAACGTCGGTACCATCACCGGCGGCATCGAGGCGTTCGACGACGCGCGTCCCGACGACGGATGGCTGGAGATCGGCGTGACCACCGCGAAGGGGCCGATCCAGTGGGCCCGCGTGCTCGGCCGGATGAGCACGGGGCGGTCCGAGGAGTCGCCGTTCGTCCGGATGACCCGGGCGCGCAAGATCACCGCCAGATTCGGCTCTCCCATGACCTACGAGCTGGACGGTGGCGCCAAGGGGGCCGTCACCAAGCTCAAGGCCAAGGTCGTGCCCGGCGGCATCACCATCCGCGTCCCCGAGTCCACCGGCTCCGAGCAGCTGTGATCCCCGGCCACCGTGGACCGGGGACAGCTCTGTCAGGTTGCCGCCGATTCTCCCTTTTAGTCAACATTCATAACAAATGCAGATTCGGTATGGTTTGTCGACTAAATCGCTTTATGGAAAAGAGCGGCAATGACCAGTAGTCATTGGACGGAGGTCGACGGCCCCGGCCGCCCCAGGCGGGTCCGTTTCGGTGCTCGCTCGCGGGCGAGGTCAGAGCGCCCGACAGGGATCGTGTACGGGCTGTGATCGAGCTGAACGTGTCGATCGAGATAGCGCGTCCGGCGGCCGAGATATGGCGGATCATCGCCGACTTCGGCCAGGATCCCCGATGGCGGGCGGGTGTGACCACCATGGCGCCGGACCCGCCGGGCCTCGTCGTCCCGGGTACCACCACGGACGAATCCATCACTTTCAAGGGCCGTGTCCACCACACCGGAAGCGTGGTGACCTCGGTGGTTCCCGGGACGGAGTTCGCCTGGCGGATGATCTCGGGGATCGACGCCGAGGGCGGCAGGTCGGTCGTGCCGCTGGACGGCGACCGGTGCCTGGTGACCGTTCACTTCAGGATCAGGCTCCGCGGCCTGCAGCGCCTGCGTGTCCCCTTTGTCAGACGCGCGCTCAGGCACAAGCTCCAGCAGGACCTCCGCCGCCTCGGCGACCTGGTCATCGCGCGCGCGTGACCGTCATCTGCAACTCGGTCACCCAGCTGTCATGGTCGTCGGGTGGGCAGTCGATGGAGACCTCCCGCACGAGTCCGACACCCCGGTAGCCGTGCTCCTATGCTGAACATGGTGCCTTCAGGTATAGGGGCTGACACCGTGTCAGCCGCAACCTCAGATCCGCCCCCTGCGGATAACCGGTTGTCCGGCCGTTCCCCACCGGGGAAGCATGGTGGTCATGTCACTGCGTTTTCACGAGATCGCCGAGGGCGGTCACCGCATCCTCAACCCGTTCACGAACGACAAGCTGGCGCTGCTCGGCGAGGTCGCCAGGCTCCGGCAGGGAACCTGCCTGCTCGACCTGTGCTGCGGTAAGGCGGAGATGCTCTGCCAGTGGTCTCTCGCCCACGGGATCGAGGGGGTCGGGGTCGACATCAGCGACGTCTTCCTCGATGCGGCGCGTGCCAGGGCCAGGGAACTCGGGGTCGCCGATCGCGTACGCCTGGAGAAGGCGGACGCCGGAGCCTACCCGGCGGAGCCGGGGGCGTTCGACGTCGTGTCCTGCCTGGGGGCGACCTGGATCGGCAACGGGCTGGAGGGGACGGTCAAGCTGATGCTCCCCTCGCTGAAGGAGGACGGGATCCTGCTCGTCGGCGAGCCGTACTGGAACTCCGAGCCGCCCGCGGCGGCATACGAGTCGTTCGGGTTCGGACCGGACGACTTCACCTCGCTGGCGGGGACCTTCGACAGGTTCGAGGCGGCAGGGGTCGAGGTGCTGGAGATGGTCCTCGCCGACCAGGACAGCTGGGACCGTTACGTGGCGAGCCAGTGGTGGACGCTGAGTGACTGGCTGCGTGACAATCCCGACGATCCCGACGTCGAGGGAGTGCGCGGCTTTTTGGAGCGCTGCCGCCGCTCGCATGTCGAGTACGGCAGGCGACACCTCGGCTGGGGTGTCTTCGTGCTGCGCCGTCGTTGACGGCTACTGGCGGGTAGGAATAGGTTCCCAGAGACCGGCTGGTCGGTTCGAGGGAGCTTGCATGCGGGTGCGGGACAAGGTCGTGGTGGTGACCGGGGCCTCGAGCGGGATCGGCCGGGCGATGGTCCGCAGGTTCGCCGCCGAAGGGGCGGCCGGCGTGGTCGTGGCCGACATCGACGCGGCGGGTGCGACCGCGGTGGCCAGGGAGATCGGTGACCGGGCGGTCGCGGTACGGGCTGATGTGTCGGTCGAGGAGGACGTACGAGGCCTGGTCACCACCGCCGAGAGTGCCTTCGGCCCGGTCGGCCTGTTCTGTTCCAACGCCGGTGTCACCACCGGCCGTGGGCTCGACGCCACGAACCCGGACTGGACCCGGACGATCGCGGTGAACGTCCTCGCCCACGTCTACGCGGCACGCGCGGTCGTGCCCGGGATGGTCGAGCGCGGTGAGGGCTACCTGCTCAACACCTGTTCGGCGGCCGGGCTGGTGAGCTGCCCCGGAGACGCCCCCTACGCCGTGACCAAGTCGGCGGCGATCTCCTTCGCCGAGTGGGTGTCCATCCACTACGCGACCAGGGGCGTCAGGGTCAGCGTGCTCTGCCCGCAGAGCGTGCGCACCGCCATGTTCGAGCGCGGCGTCGCCGCGGACCATCTCAGCGCGAGGGCAGCGGACGCGTCGGGACCCGTCCTCGACCCTGAGGCCGTGGCCGACGCGGTGGTCGAGGGCCTCGCCGCCGAGCGGTTCCATATCCTCCCGCACCCCGAGGTCGCCGGCTTCGTCCGGCGCAAGGCCGAGGACCCCGACCGCTGGCTGACCGGAATGGCGCATTTCGTCGACTCGTTGCGGGCGTGATCGCCGGGGTCCGGCCTGACCGTCCGTGCCGGCTCAGCTCCTGGCGGCCGGATCGCCGACCTGGCCGATGAACAGCGGGGTCAGCGTCGGCCGGTGAACGATCGCGAAGGCGAACGGGTGGTCGGCGCGGACCTCGGCCTCGGGCGTGGCCGGGGCCGATACGGCGAAGGCGAGGCCGGTGACGGCGGCGGCCTCGGTGCCCCACTCGTTCACCGTGATGTTGGCGCGGTGGACGGCCTGCTCAAGAGAGGCGCCGTCGGTGATGCCCGAATAATCGGTCTCCCGCAGTCCCAGCCTCCCGAGCGGCTCCGCCAGGTCCAGGCTCGTGGAGAAGTCCCAGCGTGGCATGGCGAGCCTCACCGGCCGTTCCCTGAGCTCGGTGGCCACCCGTGCCATCACGGCGGGGGAGAGCAGATCGCCGGGAGAACCGCCTGCCTGCGGTACGAGAACCCACATGGCCAGGTCACCGCCGGCGTACCGCAACTCCACGGCCTGCCAGCCGGGCCCCGCCGCGTACGGGAGGCCGCCGTCGCGGCGCATCAGGGCCGTACGCACGGTCGTGCCGTCCGCGCGGGTGAAGGAGGCGCCTTCCTCGGGCGGTTCGATGAACGGCGTCGTCCACTCGGCCCTGAGGTATACGGTGTTGGCGATGACCAGCCTGGCCTGTGGGCTCAGGTTGTCGAACACCTTCCTGATCCGCCCGGCTGTCCGCTCCTCGGCCCAGGCGTCGATGACCTTGGCGCCATCCCCGGTGAAGTCCACCTGGTGCACACCCGTGCCGTACTGTGCCGCGAGCGTACGCAGGAACTCCGCCCTGACGCTCAGCCCTTCCTGGGTGAACAGCCCGTTGGCCATGCCCACGATCGCAGGGGCGGGGGTGTCCCGGGCATCCCGCTCCGCACCCGGGGCAGGATGGGGTGGCGGGTCCTCGGTCGTGATGATCTGCCTGGTGAGCGCGTTGAGCGAGGTATGCGGTCCTGCTGAGGGGAAACCGAAGACCCCGTCGAGCTCGGTCGCGGTGTCCGCGACCGCCCCCGCCCTCGCCAGGCCGAAGGCGTAACCGATGCTCAGGGGCGACAGGACGGCGTTGGCCCCGGGGCTCGCGGTCGCGGAGAACAGGGCATGTCCGAAGGACGTCAGACCACGTACGGTCTCCGCGACCGGAGGGTTCTCCGGGACCTCCCGCCGCACCCCCTCAGCGGTGATCACGTTGGGCTCGGCCATGGCGCACGATGACAGGACGGCGACGGCCAGCAGGGCGGGAAACAGTCGGCGCATGCTTCTAACACGCATGCCGTCGCACGGTGGTTCACCCTCGGTGCGGCGGGTGACGTCAGGTGAGTGCGGCGAAGGCGCCCGCCCCGATGAGGGCGACGGCCCAGGCGAGGTCGAGGTTGAACCACGCCTTGCGGAGCACCGCCACCCCCAGCCGTTCGTAGACGACCAGGGCCAGGACAGTGGCCGTCACCAGCATGGCCAGCGTGTGCACCCCGGTCGCCAGCAGGCTCTGCGAGGCCAGTGCGGTGGCGTCATGGCCCCCATGCCCTCCGTGTCCCTCATGCCCGCCGCGCAGGGTGACCGGGAGCACCATCAGGCCCGCTCCGTGTGCGGTGGCCATCAGGAACGACCATCCGGCCAGCTGCCACCTCGTCACCCTCATGCCGACCCAGCGGGGGTGGCGCCGTCTGAGCAGCCGCCAGAGGCCGAAGGCGCACACCAGGGCCGCCACACCGTACGAGATCGCTTTCGGCGGGGCGGCGAGCCGTGCCGCGGACACCAGCCCGAGCGTGATCAGCACCGATCCCGCGTGGCCGAACACGATGGGCGGCAGCGCCCGGAGGACTCCGTCGCGCGAGCGCTCCTGCAGGCCGAGCGCGACCGCGAAGAGCCAGCCCATGGCCGGGTTCAGGCCGTGGAAGGCGCCGAGCCCGGCCAGGACGAGCAGGGACGTCAGATCCATCGGGCGGGCCTTTAGGGGAAGCAGTAGGAGTCGGAGGAGGAGTCGCCGCCCTGCAGGCGGATCTGGTGCGCACGGCGGCCGTCGGCGGCGAAGTCGACGAAGAAACCGGGGTCGAGGGAGATCGAGCCGTCGTCGGCGATGTCCACCTTCGCCATCCAGCCGGAGATGCCGTCGGGGTAGAAGACGTCGTCCCAGGACCGGTAGAGCGAGTTGGTGAGGTAGACCCGCCGCCCGTCCCTGCTGGCCTCGACCATCTGCGGCCCCCCGTTCAGCGCCCGGTCAGGGGCGGCAGGGTGGGCGTCGCGCCGGACGATCCCGCCGATTCGGACAGAGCCGGTCTCGCGCGGGGCGAACGGGTCGGAGACGTCGTACGCCTTGAGCTCACCGGTGCCCCAGGCCGAGACGAGCAGGATCCGGTCGTCGAGGGTCAGGGAGATGTCGCTGACCAGCGGCGGTACCGCGCCGAACTGCTTGAGCGGTTCGGGCAGCAGGTCGGGGTCGGCGGGCTCGGCTGGAATTGTGATCGTCTTGCGGGCCTTCCAGAGGCCGTCCTCCAGGTACCACGTGAAGATGTTGGCCGACAGGTCCTCGACGTTGATCACCGTGTTGACGAAGCCGTGGGTCTTGGTCGGGTCGTGGGCGGGCCGGAGCTCCAGGGCCATCTGATGCTGGTCACCCAGGTCGATCTCCTGGAGATGCCTGCGCTTGGCCAGGTCCCAGACGTGCAACTTGTGGCCGTACTGCCGGCCGACCAGCAGCTCCAGCGAGGGGCCCGGCTCGATCTGGTTGGGCGTCCCCCACTCGCTGGTGATCATCGTGTCGTGCCCGAGGTGCCACCAGAAGTCGTAGTGCAGCCGCTGTGACCCCCGGTCGGACTCCCAGCGGCCCTTTGGCTCGAAGGTGTCGTGGTCGAGAGTGAACACCCCGCCGGGCGCGTCGCCGTCCACGTTGCCGAGCGCGCTGACATAGATGGCGTCCGTGCCGCAGTGGACGGTGTGCGGGCGGCTGTAGCCGGTCTTCTTGAAGACCGTCTCCGGTTCGATCGTCTTGACGAGCTTGGGATGCCGGGGGTCGTCCTTGACGTCGAAGATGTAGATCCGGCTGGACCTCAGGCCGGGGAGGACCAGGTAGCGCCTTTCCACGTGCGGGTGCGGCGCGTACGGGCACAGGGCCGCGCTGCACACGTTCCAGCCGAAGTGATGGAGCTCGTCGCCGGGGACGGACATGTCGTGCACATCGATGATCGATCCGTCCGAGAGGTCGATCGTGGCGAGCCCATCGGGCCGGCCGTCGCCGGCCGCGTCGAGGAGGGCGACGTAGGCGAGTTCCTCCGGAGGGGCCAGCATGGCCTCGCGGGCGGACGGGTAGAAGGTGGGATCAGGCTGGATGAGCGGCACAGCGAACTCCTGGACTCGTAGCCGGAACCGATATCCAACTAATCTTGTAGGAAAACTTCCCGCTGTCCAGGGGGCATATCGCGTAGTCGGGGTGGAGGGCTGCGACGCCCGGCGGTGTCGATTCACGGGCCTGCGGAAGAGGAGACGGCCCCGCGGGCGTGAGAACTTCCGGCAGGGGGCGGACAGACAGCGAGGTACGGGGCGATCATGCCCCGTACCTCGCTGTCTGTCAGTTCTGTCTGTCAGTCGACGGCCACCTGCCCGGCACAGCCGTTCCCGAATGCCACTTTCCTGGTCCTAGGGACCTACGGAGTGAACCACTGGGCCGGGAGGTGTCAATCGACCTGTTCCCTGAGCTCTCCGGAAAATCTCAGCAGATTTTCACGGGAGAGCAGACATGCATGGGAGTCCAGATGACCGGGGCGGTGATGATCGGCGTCCTGATAACCGGTGGCCTGGTCGTCGAGGTGCTCAAAGTTCCCGATCCGGGCGGTCCGGGCGGTCCTTGCGGCCCTTCGGGTCCTTCCGGTCCTGCGGGTCCTTCCGGTCCTGCGGGTCCTTCCGGTCCGGGGGCGCCGTCGGCGCCTACCGGTCCGGGTGCGCCATCGGCGCCTGCGGGTCCTTGTGGTCCTGCGGGTCCTTCGGGTCCGGGTGCGCCGTCAGCGCCTGCGGGTCCTGCGGGTCCCTCGGGTCCGGGGGCGCCGTCGGCGCCTACCGGTCCAGGTGCGCCGTCAGCGCCTGCCGGTCCTGCGGGTCCTTCCGGTCCTGCGGGTCCTTCCGGTCCTGCGGGTCCTGCGGGTCCCTCGGGTCCGGGTGCGCCGTCGGCGCCTACCGGTCCGGGTGCGCCGTCAGCGCCTGCGGGTCCTGCGGGTCCCTCGGGTCCGATTGCGCCGTCAGCGCCTGCGGGTCCTGCGGGTCCCTCGGGTCCGATTGCGCCATCGGCGCCTGCCGGTCCTGCGGGTCCTTCCGGTCCTGCGGGTCCTGCGGGTCCCTCGGGTCCGATTGCGCCGTCAGCGCCTGCGGGTCCTGCGGGTCCCTCGGGTCCGGGTGCGCCGTCAGCGCCTGCGGGTCC
>NZ_JBEXGU010000217.1:0-12411 GCF_040607515.1 Streptosporangium sp. NPDC005286
GATGAAAGGGCAGGTTGGACAGGGTTGTGCTTCATGCACTGGCTTTTAACACACTGTTGAGTTCTCAAGAAACGGACGCGTACACCGTCGTCCCGGCCAGTTTCGGCCGGAGAACCAGGGGCGGTTCGTTTTGTTCTGTTCTTTCGTTGTGCCGTTATTCTTTCAGGCCCGCTTTTTCGTGTCAAACCGGCTCGTTTTGAAGCGATTGACTTGATCTTGCAGGTCTTGCTGGAATTCGGCGGCTCCGTTTCCAGAGCAACCCCTCAAACTTACCAGCACCTGAGCGGCTCTGCGAACCGGGCTCTGGAACCTTGGGTTTCAAAGGGATTGTCAGCGGACACGACACAAGCCATACGAAAGTCACCGGAGTGATTAGAGTGGTTTGCGTCGGACCTTGCCGACTCCAAAAGATTAGCAGTCCTCCAAGAGCGCTCGGAACGTAACGGCGAACCCCGTACGAGGAAACCTCGGGCCGGCCGGAGGAGCCGAGCCTGGCTCGCGAGCAGCGCGGGCCGCGGCACGTCGAGGCAGGCCGAGGTGGATCAAGGCCGATCGCCCCGACCGGGCGAGCGATCCGAACAGGGACCGGCGGAAACATAGACTCGGCTGAGTGAGCAGCCAGACGCCGCCGACGGCGAAGAAGGTTCCCAGCGAGCGCGTGCACCACGGGGACACCGTGGTCGATGACTACGCGTGGCTGACGGTAAAGGACGACCCGGAGGTGGTCGCCTACCTGGAGGCGGAGAACGCCTACACACAGGAGGCGACCGCCCACCTCAAGCCCCTGCAGGAGACGCTCTTCCAGGAGATCAAGGGACGCACCCTGGAGACCGACCTCTCGGTCCCCACCCGCAAGGGCGGCTGGTGGTACTACTCGCGGACCGAGGAGGGCAAGCAGTACGGCATCCAGTGCCGGGTGGCGGCGGACGGCGAGACCCCGCCCGAGTTGAAAGCCGGCGAGTCGCTCCCCGGTGAGGAGATCCTGCTCGACGGCAACGAGCTCGCCGGAGACTCCGACTTCTTCTCGATCGGCACCAGCTCGGTCAGTCCCGACGGCACCCTGCTGGCCTACTCCACCAACTTCACCGGCGACGAGCGCTTCACCCTGAAGGTGAAGAACCTCACCACCGGCGAGACCCTCCCCGACGAGATCCCCGGCATCTTCTACGGCGGCGCCTGGTCGGCCGACGGCACGACGTTCTTCTACACGACCGTCGACGAGGCCTGGCGGCCCAACCAGGTGCACCGGCACACGATCGGCAGCCCCGCCAAGGACGACATGCTCGTCCACGAGGAGGCCGACGAGCGGTTCTGGGTCGGCATCGGGCTCAGCCGGAGCGAGCGTTACCTGGTGCTCTCCTCCGGCAGCAAGATCACCAGCGAGGTCCGCGTCCTTGAGGCCGACGACCCCACCGGCGAGTTCCGCGTCGTCCGGCCCCGGGAGACCGGCGTCGAGTACGGCGTCGACCACGCGGGCGACCACTTCCTGGTCCTGCACAACCGGAACGCGGAGAACTTCGAGCTGGCCACCGCGCCGCTCGACGCCCCCGGCGACTGGACTCCGCTGATCGAGCACCGCGCCGACACCCGGCTGCTCGACGTCGACGCCTTCGAGGGCCACACCGTCGTGCACTTCCGCCGGGACGGGCTCACCGGCATCCGCATCCTGCCCCGCGCCGGGGAGGCGTACGAGATCTCCTTCCCCGAGCCGATCTACGACGTGGCCCCGTCGGGCAACCCGGAGTTCGTCACGGGGCGGCTGCGGCTCGGCTACACCAGCATGGTCACCCCGCCGTCGGTCTACGACTACGACCTGGCGGCGCGCGAGCTGGTCCTGCTGAAGCAGAAGGTCGTGCTCGGCGGCTACGACCCCACCGACTACGAGCAGTTCCGCGAGTGGGCGACCGCGTCCGACGGCACCCGCATCCCGATCTCGATCGTGATGAGAAAGGGCACCCCGCGGCCGGCCCCCACGGTGCTCTACGGCTACGGCAGCTACGAGATCTCGATCGACCCCTCGTTCTCCATCGCCAGGCTCAGCCTGCTCGACCGGGGCTTCGTCTTCGCCGTGGCACACGTCAGGGGCGGCGGTGAGATGGGCCGCCACTGGTACGAGGACGGCAAGTTCCAGAAGAAGAAGAACACCTTCACCGACTTCGTCGCCGCCGCCGAGCACCTCCCCGCCGCCGGCTGGTCGAGCGCGATCGTCGCCAGGGGCGGATCGGCGGGCGGGCTGCTGATGGGCGCGGTCGCCAACCTCGCGCCCGAGACCTTCGCGGGCGTGGTGGCGGAGGTGCCGTTCGTGGACGCGCTGAACACGATCCTCGACCCCTCGCTGCCGCTGACCGTGATCGAGTGGGACGAGTGGGGCGACCCGCTGCACAACCCCGAGGTGTACGCGTACATGAAGTCGTACACGCCGTACGAGAACGTGGACGGCCGGGTCTACCCGCCGATTCTGGCGATCACCAGCCTCAACGACACCCGGGTCTTCTACCACGAGCCCGCCAAGTGGGTCGCGAAGCTCCGCGACGTCGCGGACGGCGGGCCGTTCCTGCTCAAGACGGAGATGGGCGCCGGGCACGGCGGCCGCAGCGGCAGGTACGACGCCTGGCGCGAGGAGGCCTTCACCCTCTCCTGGATTCTCGACACGACCAAGGTGACCAAGTGACATATATCGCGGCAGATGACAGGTACGACGGACGCCAGCCGTACAACAGGGTCGGCAAGAGCGGGCTCAAGCTGCCCGCCGTCTCGCTGGGGCTCTGGCACAACTTCGGTGACGACAAGCCCTTCGAGACCCAGCGGGCCATCCTGCGCAGGGCCTTCGATCTGGGGGTGACCCACTTCGACCTGGCCAACAACTACGGTCCGCCGCCCGGGTCCGCGGAGACCAACTTCGGGCGGCACTTCCACGAGGACTTCGCACCGTACCGGGACGAGCTGGTCATCTCCACCAAGGCGGGCTACGACATGTGGCCCGGCCCGTACGGCGAGTGGGGGTCGCGCAAGTACCTGCTGTCCAGCCTGGATCGGTCGCTGGAGCGGATGGGGCTCGACTACGTCGACATCTTCTACAGCCACCGGTTCGACCCGGACACCCCGCTGGAGGAGACGATGGGCGCGCTGGACCACGCGGTCCGGTCCGGCAAGGCGCTGTACGCGGGCATCTCGTCCTACTCGCCCGAGCACACCGCGGAGGCCGCGCGGCTGCTGCGGGAGATGGGCACACCGCTACTGATCCACCAGCCCTCGTACTCGATGCTGAACCGGTGGATCGAGGGCGGGCTGCTCGACGTCCTGGAGGAGGAGGGCGTGGGCTGCATCGCGTTCTCCCCGCTGGCGCAGGGCATGCTGACCGACCGCTACCTGAACGGGATCCCCAAGGGGTCGCGGGCCTCGCTGGGACGCTTCCTCACCCCGGAGATGCTCGCCGAGGAGACGATGCGGCACGTCCGCACCCTGAACGAGATCGCGGGCGGGCGCGGCCAGTCGCTGGCGCAGATGGCGCTGGCCTGGGCTTTGCGCGACAGGCGCGTCACATCGGTGCTGATCGGCGCGAGCAGTGTGGAGCAGCTGGAGAACAGCCTCGCGGCCGTGCAGAACACGTCGTTCGACGCCGCGGAGCTTGAGGCGATCGACAAGGACGCGGTCGAGGCGGGCATCAACCTCTGGGCCAGGTCCAGCGAGGCCTGACCCGCGTCCGTGAGAAAGACCGCCGGGCCACCTGCCGGCGGTCTTTCCGGGGCACGGGACAGGGCCTAGAGCGCCTCCTGTCGCTGCAGGTGCGCGAACGAGGCCCAGCCGGGCAGGACCGGCAGCCAGAAGGTCAGCAGCCGGAACAGCAGCACGGCCGAGGTCGCCACCTCACCGGACAGGCCGGAGAGGGTCAGGCCGACCGACAGGGACAGCTCGACGGCGCCGAGGCCGCCGGGAGTGGGGGCTGCCGAGCCGATGGCGTTGCCCGCGAGGAAGACGATGGCGACGGCGGCGAAGTTGAGGGAGCCGCCGAAGGCGCGGACGCAGGCGTCCAGGCAGAGCACGAAGAACAGGGTGAGCATCAGGGTGCCACTGAAGCCCTCGATGATCTTCCTGGGCGACTGGAGGACGTCGAGCAGGCGCGGGATGACCCCGGAGAACAGCGAGCGGAGCCGCGTGGTGATCATGCGGCGCAGCCGTGGCACGCCCACGATGACCAGCACCACCACGGCCACGGCCAGCAGCGTCAGCACGAGCGTGCGCGACGGGGTGAACGACGAGGCGGTGTTGGAACCGGTGATGTAGGCGAACAGCAGGAGCAGCGTAATGTGGAATGCCAGCCCGATGAGCTGGGAGGCGCCCACGCTGGCCACCGCCTGCCCCAGGGGGATGCCGCGTTTCTGCAGGTAGCGGGTGTTGATCGCGACCCCGCTCACCGCGGCGGGCGCGACGAGCTTGACGAACGACCCGGCGAACTGGACGAGCACGGTACGGCCGAGGGGCAGTTTCTCCGGTACGAAGCCCATCAGCATCAAGGCGGCGGCGACGTAGCTCATCATCGCGGCGACCAGTGCCACGCCGGTCCAGCTCCACTTGGCCGACGTGATCATGTTGAGGTTGATCTGGGTCAGGTAATAGACCAGGAAGTACGCGGCGAAAGCGGTGCCGATGATGGTGATCAGGGTCCTGGGGCGGAAGCGCTCCAGGCGCACCTCCTCGGCCTCGGCCTTGGGCGTGAGCTCGACGATCCGCTCGCGGATCTCGGTGAGCAGCCCCTTGTTCTTGCTGAGCGCCGCCCTGGTCTCGCGGGTCAGCGCGATCCGCTGGAGCAGCGGGAGCGCGTCGGCGAGCAGGCCGTGTCCGGCTCCGGCCGCGGCGGCGTTGACCGCCCGCTGGGCTCCGACGCGGAGGCTGAGGTAGGTGAGCAGCTGGGCGATGTCCAGGCGGAGCAGCAGGTCACCGGCGGCGATCTCGCCGCTGCGGGCGTCCGTGAGGATGACCCGGCCCTCGCGGTCGACATGGATGCTGTCGCCGGTCAGCCGCCGGTGGGCGAGCCGCTGGACCTGCAGCAGCAGGACCTGCTCCCAGATCTGGGCGAGCAGGTTGTCGTCGATCTCCTCGTCGGGGATGTCGTCGAGCGCGCGGGTGGGGATGTGCTCGTAGACGAGCAGCGCGGCCTCCGTGCCGATCTCGCTGGTACCGACGAGCCGGGGGGTGCTCACTCCCGCCGCCTGCGCGGCGTACGCCATCAGGGCCTCGCGCTCCAGCTCGGCGCGGAGTGAGCGGATGGCCTTGCGGCGGGTCTCGGAGTTGAGCCGGATGCGCCGCCAGATGCGGTAGAGCACCCCGGCCACCTGGCGGTCCCGGTCGAGGACCGTGACGTCGAGGCGGTTGCCGTTCTTGAGCTCGACGGCGTAGCGGCGGCTGCCCTGGTAGTCGTCGTCGAGCCGATGCGCCCTGACCGGGGCGAAGCCCAGCTTGCGAAGCACGCTGACGACCGCACTGCCCGGAGGGCGGGTGTTGGGGCTGCCCACGCCGTACAGGGTGGCGTAGCCGACGGCCAGGCCGACCAGGATGGAGACGACGATGCCGAGGAGGGTGGCGGCGAGCCCGGCGAACAGGGCGACGGCGTTGAGCGCGACCGCGCTCCACAGGGCCGCCCGCCAGGTGGGGCGGCGGGATATGCGCACCGCGGTGACGTAGGCGATGATCGGGGTGAGCAGCGTGTTGACCGGCTCGACTCCGGCTCTGCCTCCGGTCATCAGGAGCCTCAGGTCCTCGGGCCCGGCGTGCACGATCCACTCGCCGAGCACGAAGGAGAGCACCATCGCGGCGATGGCCGCGAAGAGCCCCTCGGCCACCCGGAGGCCGTCACGGTGCAGCACCCGCTCGATGGCGAAGGCGATGGGCACGCCGAGCATGGCCGAGGCGCTCAGCACCCCGGCCAGGCCGCTGAGCAGGAACGGCGCCCGGCTGGTGCCGTCGGCGACGTCGCCCTCCAGGCCGTTCAGGGTCTTCTGCGCGACGAGGGCGAGCAGGATGACGGCCACCAGCCCGAGCAGGGTCGCCAGGAACCGCAGCAGGTCCGAAGGGCGACGGATCCGCTGGGGAAGCAGCGGCTCGATGACGCGCACGGCTAGATCGCCGTCCGTCGCCGGCCGTGTGCCGTCGTCGGACGATGTTCCGTCCAGCTCCTTGATTTCCGTCACCGCCAGCGATTCTGCATGTTCCGCATTACAGCTGCGTCACCGACCTTCTCCCCCAGTGTCCACAATCGGAGCCATACGCATGTCGATGGCTTCCGACAGTCTTGACAGTCTGGCTTCCATCTTGGTGGCTGAAATCAGAAAACGGGGCCACACGGTGACACCGTATGGCGCCCCGGCCGGCGAGCGGGCCTGGCGGACGTGGTCTCGAAGAGATCATGGACGCCCGCCTCGACGAGGGCGGCGAGCGAGCACAGCGTACCTGCTCGAGATCGAGAATTGACCCTTCTAGCTGCGGGAATACTGGATTTAGCGGGTGCGGGACTGGAAGGCTGACCGTCATGTTCCTTCGCCCGCCCGCAGCCTGCAGGGCCGCGTCCGGGGAGCGGGAACACCTCGTCGCGGTCGCCTCTCACCGCCTTCCCGGGAGCGCGGGCGCTCCATGCACGTTGAGGGGTTCCGCATGAGCACTCGCGCCTCCAGGGGAATGGTGGTCGCGATCACCCGATTCCCTCGACGCCCCCACCGTAAAGATCCCGGTCATCTCCACCACCCGCGCGGCGGGAGTCACCTACGGCCCCTGCTCCACCTCAGCGACACCGCCCTGGGGCTGAACAGCGGCGCGATCGCGACAGCCGCGTTCGTCCACGCCCGGACCGACGA
Organism: Streptosporangium sp. NPDC005286; assembly: GCF_040607515.1. Classification (NCBI taxonomy): domain Bacteria; kingdom Bacillati; phylum Actinomycetota; class Actinomycetes; order Streptosporangiales; family Streptosporangiaceae; genus Streptosporangium; species Streptosporangium sp. NPDC005286. The sequence continues at coordinate 6,849 of NZ_JBEXGU010000217.1, forward strand.
CCTGCCCGGCGGCTCCGTCCCGGGTGGTGCCACCGGGCCGGTATCCGGCGGCCACCTCGCCGCCACCGATGTTTTCAAGTAACGCCGTCCCCGATGTCAGAGGAGCCTGACGTGAGTGCACGTGCCTTCGGGAGAGTGCTGGCCGCCGTCACCATCGCCTCGGTCACGATCCCGCCCGTCGTCGACACGGCCTGGGCCGCGACCCCGCCCGGAACGGTGCACGGGCTCGCCACCTCCGCGCCGGAACCGGTGGACGCCGGTGTCCACAGCCCGTCCGGCCTGCCCTCGGAACCGCCTCCGGAGAGTCCCCTGCCGCCGGACGCGAAGGCGTTCGGGCAGTCGATCAAGCTCGCGTCCGTCAGGCGGCACCTGGAAAGGCTCCAGGAGATCGCCAAGGCCAACGGCGGTACCCGGGCCGCGGCCACCCCTGGCCATGAGGCCTCGGTCGCCTACGTCGCGGACAGACTTCGCGCCGCCGGATACCAGGTCACCCTGCAGGAGTTCGGGATCCCCTTCTTCCATGAGCGGAAGGCTCCGGTGCTGGCGCGATCGTCCCCCGCGGCCAGGGTTTACCTGCCCGGCATCGACTTCCAGACGATGACGTACTCCGGCTCGGGGAGGATCACGGCTCCGGTGCAGGGCGTGGACCTGGTGCTGCCGCCGGCCCCGAACGCGAACTCCTCCTCCGGATGCGAGGTGAGTGACTTCAAGGGGTTCGTCCGGGGGAACATCGCCCTGATCCAGCGTGGCTCCTGCAGCTTCCAGGTCAAGGCGGAGCGGGCCCAGGCGGCCGGTGCGTCCGGGGTGGTCATCTTCAACGAGGGGCAGCCGGGTGAGGCTCTCGCCGACCGCAGGATCCTGCTGCGGGGCTCGGTCAACACCTCCAGCATCAAGATCCCGATCGTCGGAGCCACCTTCGCGGCCGGCAAGGAGCTGTCGGCGCCGGGAACGACCGCGACGCTCGCGGTGGACGCCGAGAGCGACCCCGACCGCAGGACGCGCAACGTCATCGCCGAAAGCCGCCGGGGCGACCCGGACCGGGTGGTCATGCTCGGCGCCCACCTGGACAGTGTCATGGCGGGACCCGGCATCAACGACAACGGCTCCGGGACCGCGGGTGTCCTGGAGACGGCGTTGGCGGCGAAGGACCTGCGGACGAGGAACAGGCTGCGCTTCGCCTTCTGGGGCGCGGAGGAGCTGGGCCTGCTCGGTTCCACCCACTACGTGGCCCATCTCTCGGCGGCGGAGCGGGCGAAGATCAAGCTGTACCTGAACTTCGACATGATCGCCTCGCCGAACTACGTCCTGGGGATCTACGACGGCGACAACTCCGACACGGGCCTGGACACGCATCCGCCTGCCGGTTCCGACCGGATCGAGAAGCTCTTCCAGTCGTACTTCGACACCGTGGGCAAGCCGCACCAGGAGGCCGACTTCACCGGCCGCTCCGACTACGGCCCCTTCATCAAGGCGGGCATCGCCGCTGGCGGGCTGTTCACCGGCGCCGAGGGCATCAAGTCCGCCGAGGAGGCCGAGAAGTTCGGCGGCAAAGCCTGGGCCCCCTACGACAGGTGCTACCACCAGGCCTGCGACACCATCGCCAACATCGACGACGGTGCGCTGGCGGTGAACGCCTCCGCGATCGGCGCGGCGGCGTACACCTACGCGTACGCTCGCGACCTCCCCGGCGATCCCGTCGCCCCCGGCCCCACCGGAGGGCCGAGAGTCGGAGGGCCGAGCACCGGAGGGGGCGGGCTGGGACACGACCACCGGCACGAGCCCCCCGGGCTGCTCCGGTGACACCCGCGCTCCCTGGGCGCGGCTACAGTCGAGGGCATGTCGTCAGGCGAACTTCGAGTGCTGGGGGCGTGCCCGCTTGACTGCCCCGACACGTGCTCCTGGGTGGTGACCGTCCAAGGCGGCGAGGCCGTCAAGATGCGCGGCAACCCTGACCATCCCTACACCCGCGGCGCGCTCTGCGTGAAGGTCAACCGCTACCTGGAGCACACCCGGGCGTCCGACCGCATCCTGCACCCGATGCGGCGGACCGGCCCCAAGGGGTCCGGCAGGTTCGAGCGGATCAGCTGGGACGAGGCCCTGGAGGAGATCTCCGTACGGCTGCGCGGCATCGTCGACGAGCATGGCGGCGAGGCGATCTGGCCCTACCTGGGCACCGGCACGCTGGGATACCTCCAGGGGGCCGAGGGAGTGGCCGGGCGGCGGTTCTGGAACGCGCTCGGCGCGTCGAGGCACTTTCTGAACATCTGCTCGTCGGCCGGCAACTCCGGGCTGCGACAGGTCTACGGCACGCCGGGCGGGATGGATCCGGAGACGTTCGCCCTGTCCCGGCTCATCCTGCTGTGGGGCACGAACACGCTGACCAGCGGGCACCACCTGTGGAAGTTCATCCAGGACGCCCGCGCGGCGGGGGCGCACGTGGTGGCGATCGACCCGATCCGGACCCGCACCGCCGAGCAGGCCGACGAGCACCTGCCGATCAGGCCCGGCACCGACGCGGCCCTCGCCCTGGGGCTGATGAACGTCGTGCTCGCCGAGGGAGCCGAGGACCGCGACTACCTGGAGAACCACACGACCGGCTGGGAGAACCTCCGCGAGGAGATCCTGCGCCACCCTCCGGCACGCGTGGCGGAGATCACCGGGCTGCCCGAGTCCGACATCCGGGCCCTGGGGGTCCGGCTGGCGCGCACCCGGCCCACCGGCATCCGGGCCACCATGGGCGTGCAGCGGCACGCCGGCGGCGGCACCGCGATGCGCACGATCGCCGCCATCCCCGGCGTGACCGGCGACTGGCGCCACCCCGGCGGCGGGATCGCGTACTCCACCAGCGGGCACATCCACCTGAACATCGACACCCGCGAGGACCTGCTCGCCCGGCCGGTCCGCACGCTCACCATGACCCGGCTGGCCGATCAGCTGGACGAGTCGGTGAAGTGCCTGTGGGTGTACGCGGCCAACCCGATGAGTTCCACCTCCGACCAGAACCGGATCCGCGAGAAACTGACGCGCGAGGATCTGTTCACCGTCGTGATGGAGCAGTTCCCGACCGACACCGTCGACTACGCCGACATCGTGCTCCCCGCCACCATGCAGATCGAGCACGCCGACCTGCACGCGGGCTACGGGCACATGTACCTGATGTGGAACTCACCCGCGGTCGAGCCGCCGGGCGAGTGCCTGTCCACCACCGAGACCTTCCGCCGCCTGGCGCGGCACATGGGGCTCACCGAGCCGTCCCTGTACGACTCCGACCTGGAGCTGGCCGAGCAACTGCTCTCCTCGGGCCATCCGTCGCTTGACGGCATCACGCTCGACCGGCTGCGCAAGGAGGGCTGGGTCCGCCTCAACGTGCCGCGGCCGTTCGTGCCGTTCACCGAGGGCTTCCCGACGCCCTCGGGCCGGATGGAGTTCGGCGCGGGACCCGCCTACGTCCCGCCGCACACCGCCTCGGCCGCGCCGGGACCGTATCCGCTGACCCTCATCACCCCCGCCTCCCACACCTTCCTCAACACCATCTTCGGCAACAACCCCGAGTTGCTGCGGCGCTCGAAGGGCCCGCGGGTCCTGGTGAATCCCACGGACGCCGCGCCGAGGGGGCTGAGCGACGGGCAGCGGGCCCGGGTTTTCAACGCCGGCGGCGAGTTCGAGGCCGTGGTCGAGATCAGCGAGCGGGTCCGGCCGGGCGTGATCGCGTCCACCAAGGGGCACTGGCGCAAGCTGAGCTCGGGGGGCACGACCGTGAACGCCGTGGTGGAGGCCCGCGACGCCGACATGGGCCGTGGCGCCGTCTACCACGACAACCTGGTCGAGATCGGCCCGAGCGCCGCCGAGTGACGGACGGATCACCTCGACGCCGGCCCCTGGCCGATCAGGTCAGCGCGAGTTTGTAACCCTCGTGGGACGCGACGAAGCCGAGGGAGTCGTAGAAGCGGTGGGCGTCCGCGCGGGTCTTGTCCGTGGTGAGCTGGACCAGGGCGCAGCCCCGGGCCCGTCCACGCTCGACGGCCCATGCCATCATCGTGCGGCCCAGACCCCGCCCGCGCAGCTCCGAGGCGATCCTGACCGCCTCGATCTGCATCCGGAGGGCACCCCGGCGGGAGATGCCGGGAATGTAGGTGAGCTGCATGGTGCCCACGACCTCGCCGTCCAGCTCCGCGACGATCAGCTCGTTGGCGGGGTCGGCGTCGATGACCTCGAAGGCGGCACGATGCTCCTCACCGTAGGCTCCCTGGCGGGCGGCCGCGACGGTGTCGTCGGCGAGCATGGCCACGATGAGCGGAACGTCCTCGGCACGGGCGATACGGAAGTTCACCGGCATGGCGGCCAACCTATCCCGGAACACCGCCGCACTCCTCCATGGCGGCCTGGACGCCCCTCGCGGGGACCTCCGGAGGGAGATCTCGCCTGTCACCGGGGGGAGACGACGGGTAGGGGAACAATCAGGGTCGCTCCCCGATGTGAGCAAGGGGGTTCGGGAGGCAGCCTTGATGGCATGAACGACGAACTGACTCGACGTGACGAGATGTCCCTCGCCGGAGCGGCGCTGCGCGGCGCTCCCTGGAAGGCCGCCGCGGTGACCGGCGGCGCGGTGACCGCCACCAGCTTCGGACTGGGTGTGCTCACCGGTGGCGGGGATCTGACCTGGGCGATGGTGGTCGGCATCGGCCTGTTCTCGCTTATCGCAGCCATCGGCTCGATCAGCAAGCCCAACAGCGGGGACCGGGTGACCCGGCAGGCCCGGCTCTGGGCGCTGCGCCACCCCTGGAGGTTCGCCCTCTACCCCTCGTTCGGCGCCGCGATGCTCATGTATCCGGTGCAGCTCATCGTCGACGGCGAGGGCGTGTTCAGCGCGGCGCTGGACGCCCTGCAGGGCGGGGTCGTGGTCTACCTGATCACGGCTGTCCTGGCGCTGACCCTCAAGGGCCGCGGCCAGACCTCGCTTCCCGGCGGTCGCTGAGCCCTCGGGTGATCGCCGATCTTCCGGTGATCACCCGGCCTCGTGGGGATCACTCATGTCGGCCGCCGCAGGCCGCCTTCGGTCGCCGAGGCTCGCGGCCCGGCCGGGCCCTTCTGGAGTGACCGGGCCCAGAGCCGCTCCGCTAGACGCGCTCGTATTCGGCGCGGCAGACGCAGAACTCGTTGCCCTCGGGGTCGAGCATCGTCACCCAGCCGGTGCCTTCGGGGTTGCGCATGTCCTCGAAGATCGTGGCGCCGAGCTCGAGCAGGCGCTCGACCTCCTCGTCGCGGGTGGTGCCCGCCGAGCCGGTGAGATCCAGGTGAAGGCGGTTCTTGACGGACTTGCCCTCGGGAACCTTGATGAACAGCAGATCCACCCCGCCGCCCCGCAGGAGGATCTCATCGTCCTCCTTCTTCGTCTCCGGATGGAGCTCCCCGCCGGTGGCGTCGCGCCAGAAGGTCGCCAGTTCGTACGGCTGGGCGCAGTCGAAGGTCACGTATTGAACAACAATCATGCGCCCACCCAACCCGACACCATCAAAACCGTCAAGCCGGTTTCGGGCGACCCCGGTCCGAGCGGGGTCGCCCG
>NZ_JBEXGU010000218.1:0-12352 GCF_040607515.1 Streptosporangium sp. NPDC005286
CGGCCGGCGCGCTCGCCAAGTGGGTCTTCGTCCCCGGCTACTCCGAGGGCACGACCCCTTTCGGCCTGTACGTCGGAAAGCAGGGCCTCGTTCACTATGACTTCGACGACATCCGGGACTACGACCGCGACCTCGCCTTCGTCAACGTGTACAACGGCGTCGTCCTCTCCTCTCCGGACGTGCTGACCGATACCGGGAGGCTGGCCGACAACGTCGGCGGCCAGGGGCTCGCGTTCAACCAGCCGCTCGCGCCCACGGTCGACGTCTTCGGCTACCCCGCCGGCCCCAACCCCGACGGCAGCCGGCCCTACCCGGGCGAGAGCCTCGAACGGTCGACCGGATCGACGTTCGCGATGAAGGTCACGGGCCTCCCCGCGGACCGGCCCATCGGGGTGGACTCCCCGTTCACCGGTGAAGGCTCTCTCGGTTCCTCGTGGCTGACCCAGTACACGAACGACAGCCGTACCGGCTATCTCAACGGCATCACGATCAGCGTTTCCGACACCGATGGCGACAACCGGTACGACACCGGCGTCTCACCGTACTTCGACGGTGAGTTGCTCATGGTCTACCAGAAGGCCACCAACCTCTGGACCGGCTCCATCCGCTCCATCGCTTAGACGGTCCCGCCCCCACCGCGTCCGCCCAGAGGGCGGGCGCGGTGTCATGGTCTACCCGCGGTGTTCCGGCTCATTGTGAATTCAGGGCGGCCCTCAGCACTCCGGGAGCCTGGAGCAGGGACGGTCCGTACCAGGTCAGGTGCCGGCCGCTGACCAGCGCGGCCGGTATCGAGGGGAAGAAGCCGGGACCGTCGCGTTCGGTGAAACGGTAGGGCTCGTCGGGCAGGACGACGAGGTCGGCGCCCGCCGCCAGCAGTTCGGCCAGAGCGACCTTCGGGTAGCGCTCGGGATGGTCGACGTAGAGGTTGTGAATGCCCAGCTTGAGCAGCACATCGCCCGCGAAGGTGTCGCGGCCGAGGACCATCCAGGGTTTACGCCAGATGGGGATCACCGCCCTCCGCACCTCGCCGACCGGCGGAGCCGACCACGCTCGCTCCGCGGCGGTGAGCCAGTCCGGCTCGGGCAGGGCACAGGCGATCGTGAGCATCCGCCGCAGGGAGGCGAAGGCCTCCTCCAGGGTGCGGATCCTGGTCACCCAGACCGACACCCCGGCCGAGCGCAGCGCCTCCAGGTCCGCGGCGCGGTTCTCCTCCTCGTTGGCCAGTACAAGGTCCGGCCGCAGCCCGGCGACCGCGGCCAGGTCGGGGTTCTTGGTACCCCCGATCCGCCGCACCGCCAGGCCTGCCGGGTGGGTGCACCAATCCGTCGCGCCGACCAGCAGTTCGGGGGCGGTCTCGGCAAGTGACTCGGTGAGCGAGGGCACGAGCGACACCACGCGGCATACGTCGCCGCGCGGCGCGAGAGGAGCGCCGAGATCGTCGAACATCACCGATGTCCTCCGTTCACGAAAGCGGAACCGACCCGACCTCCAGCGAGCGCCTGAAAGAAGTCACCTTACCGCGCCATATCCGGATGGGTGCGCGCAGTGGCGATCGAACAGGCGACCGTACGGACGACCGGGGGCGTGTGCCGCCTCCCGTGCGCCCGCGTCGTGCCCCTGTCCACCGGCCCGGCCGCCCACGACGCGGCGGGCATCATCCCAGCTCGGCCCGGGGCTACCGGATCTCGCTGACCAACGGATGTCCGCGTCGTTCTGTGGCCGAACGGCGACTGGCTGACCGTCGTGGTCGAGAACGGCCCGCCGGCGCCGTCCCACGTGCCTCTGGCCGGTTCCGGGCTCGGCCTGATCGGCATGCGCGAGCGCGCCGCTCTGTTCGGCGGCCCCCTGCGGGCGGGTCCCCGCGACGGCGGCGGGTGGCGGGTGGAGGCCGCCTTCCGGTGCGGGCGACGGGCACCGAACGAGCAGGAGGAATTCGACGGTCCCACCGCCCGTGACGGCCGCCGGACGACGTCGACTGGCGGGCCGCGATGCGACGGCGGGCGGTCTCGATGCGCGGCGCACTGATCCGCCACCCGTGGGCGATCCGACTGATGGACTCACGGACGAACCCCGGCCACGCGACGCTGCGCCATCACAACGCGGCAATCGGCTGCCTACGAGCGGGCGGCTTCTCGATCGCCGGCGCGGCACACGCGTTCTCGGTGCTGGACAGCTACATCTACGGGTTCACGCTCCAGGAGCTCAGCCTGCCCTTCACATCATCCGTTGGCCTCGAGGACGTGGCGGGCTCGATCCTGAAGCAGCTGCCCCGCGACGAGTTCCCGCACCTCGCCGAGATGATCGCCGACCGCGCCCTGAAACCTGGTTACGCGTACACCGAGGAGTTCGACGTCGGGCTCGACCTGATCCTCGACGGACTGCAGCGACAGCGCGAAAGCTGGCGGTAACCCGTCAGCGGATCAGGGGGATGAGCGGCATCGAGGAGCTCGAGAACTCCGAGCCCGGCGACCGGCGCATCGACGGCCGGCCGCTGACCGCCCGCGAGTTGCGTGCGATCCTCGACATGGAGCCGGAGGACCTCCGGCGCTGGCACCGCGACCAGAAGCAGGACTTCAAACCACTCTCGCCACAGCTTTAAGATCGCTAGCCAGGGGACCTGGAGAGCTGCGGCGCCTACCTCAGCCGGGCGCTGTTCGTCCGCGGTGGGATTGACTGGACGTCCATGCCGGCGCGATACACCGGTGGGCCGTCCAGCGTGCGAATGTGGGGAGCGTCACGAATGCGGATCGGAGTCTCCGGAGCGCACGGTACCGGGAAGACGACTCTCGTCGAGGAGCTGTGTGCGCGCCTCGCCGGCCACACACCAGTCGATGAGCCATACGTTCTGCTTGAGGAGGAAGGCTACGAGTTTGATTTTCCCCCATCGCCAGATGATTACCGGGCGCAGCTCACGCGATCCTTGCTTGAGCTGAGTTCACCCGCTACCAGGATTGTTTTCGATCGCACGCCGGTGGATTTTCTGGCCTACCTTGCTGTGCAGGGGGTCAACATCGAAACCGAGGCTGATCCCGCTGCCCTGCGGTCAGTTCTGGCAAGCCTGGATCTGCTGATCATGGTGCCGATCACTTACGACACCGAACAGGTGCTGCCTCACCCGGAGATGCTCCGGCTCCGCCAGGCGGTGAACGACACACTGCTGGATCTGGTGTACAACGACCCGCTGCAGGTGTTGGGCGATGTCCCAGTGATCGAGTTGACGGGTCCACTTGATGAGCGGCCTGAAGTCGTCCTGGCTGCGCTCCCCGACCATGGCCGGCCGACCGGCTGACCTCGCCCGCTTCGCTGGTGTACGTGCAAGTGCGGGAGCGCCTGGGCAGGAGGGCTACCGCCAAGCCTCCGGAGTCGGCATCAAAATCCACCGGCTCCGCCACGCCCAGGCCACCGAACTCATTCGTCCGGCCTGCCTGGTAGAGCGGTAAATCCGGCATTTACTGCGGCGGTGGTCACTTTCCGGGATGCGTCCCGCACGCCACCGGCACGATCGAGCACCTGCTCATCGCCACCGAGCTCGCCTTCCGCGCCAAGCTCGCCGCCAAGATGCGTTTTTTCGTGCGCGCGTCCAGCTCGATCACGAGTGACCTCGCCTACGCCGCCTGGCTGTGGCTGCTCGGCGCCGACATCGCTATCGGGGCTCGGGCTTGGGCCTCCTCGCCGGCCGAGTGCGCCGATCGGCCGGTTCAGCGGACCCGGTCGTAGACCATGGCGATCTCGCCCAGCTCGCCGGTCTCCTGGTGTGTGAGGGTCCACTTCGACGCCGGCAGGCCGTCGTCGAACAGTCGCTGCCCACCCCCGGCGATCTCGGGGAAGATCATGAGGTACAGCCGGTCGAGCAGGTCTGCCGAGAGGAGCGCCTTGATGACGCTCGCGCTGCTGTTGACGAGGATGTCGCCCTCACCGGTGGCCTTGAGCTCGGCGACGACGTCCGCGGCGGGGGCGTTCACCACGCGGGTGCGTTCCCACGGCGCTTCGGTCAAGGTGGTCGACAAGACCACCTTTTCCGTGTCGACCAGCCACTTCGCGTATCCGCGGTCACGCGGATCGGCGTTCTCGTCTTCGGCGACCGACGGCCAGTACCCCATGAATCCCTCGGCATTGAGCCGGCCGAGCAGCGCCGTCGTCGCGCCCTCCCAGATGCGGGTCATGTGGTCTCGCGCGACCTCGGTGGTCACATACGGGGCGAACGCCCCGAAATCGCTGGGCCCGCCGGGACCGTTGTAACGCCCGTCGAGGGTGAGGCTCAGGTTCGCGGTCACCCTGCGGCCGGTCGAGTTGGTCATTGCGTGCTCCTTGTGTCGGTGTCGTGCCCGGTGTCGTCGGTGCTGTCGGTGCTGTCGGAATCCGCGGCGAGAGTCGCCGCGAGCTTGTCGAGGCTCTGGCCGAAGCCGATCTCGATGCCTGCGATGAAGTCCGCGGAGTCGACTGTGCTGTCGGTGATCCGGAAGTGGACGTCGAGGTCTGTGCCGGTATCGGTGGGCCGGAGGCCCAGGTCGAGGTGGGCGGTGAAGGCAAGGCCGCCGTCGGGAAGCAGCGGGGAGAGCCGGTAGGCGAGGCGCTCACCGGGGCGTACGTCGTCGACGACCCCCTGCGCGCGCCCGGCGAGCAGGTCGGAGCCGTCGGCGTCCTCGGCATCGCGGTACTCATGGACGATCCGCCCACCCGGCCGCGCCTCGAAGACGAGCTCGGAGACGCGCAGGTCATCGGGCGTCCACCAGCGGGCAAGCAGGGAGGCCTCGGTCAGGTGGCGCCAGACCAGCTCGGGGCGCCCCGTCAGCGACCGGAGGAACCTGAACGAGCGGCCGTCGGCCCACCCCGGCTCCTTCGCGGCGAGCCGCTCTGTGTGGAGGCTGAGCCCGTAGCGGTCGTAGGTCTCGCGCGAGCCGCCGGCCTGGTCCGCGGTGTCGGCGAGCCGGCTGAGCGCAGCCGCCAACTCCCGCAGAGGACCGGGTTGGAGCGCATAGATGCGGCGCTGGCCGGTGCGCTGAGAGGTGACGACGCCGGCGCGCTCAAGGGCCTGCAGGTGCTTGGTCGTCTGCGGCTGGCGCGCCTCGGCGAGCCGGGCGAGGACACCGACCGGGCGGGGCCGCTCGGCCAGCAGGCTCACGAGCCGCCAGCGGGCCGGGTCGGCCAGTGCGGTGAGGAGTGCGTCCATGGAAAAAAGTATTCACCATGGAGAATATTCGCGTCAAGGAATATCTATCGCCGAGGTCGAACGGCTCGAGCGGGCCCGGTCGGCCGCGGTGGTGATCGTGCCGCATGGGACTGGACACTTGACCGGCTTCCAATACACAGGTATAGCATGCCGGACATGCGACCAATATCTGAAGGGGATCTGACGGCGCGCGCCCGCATCCGCGATGTCGCGATGGCCTTGTTCGCCGAGCAGGGGGTCAAGGCCACCACGATCCGCGGGATCGCCGAAGCGGCCGGCGTCTCGCCCGGCCTGGTGCAGCACCATTTCGGCACCAAGGAGGAGCTGAGACAGGCTTGCGACGCCTATGTCCTCAGTTATGTTCGCGAGCAGGTCGGCGTGGGTGTCACCGGAGGCAACCTGGAAAGGCCGGAATTCATCGAGACCGTCCATCGGACCGCGCCGCCGCTGATGAAATACCTCGGCCGGGCGCTCGTGGACGGCTCGCCCGGAGCCGCCGCCATGTTCGACGAGCTCGTGAGCGTGACAGAGGACAATCTGGCCCGCGGCGACCACTCCGAGGCCGACCACCGCGCCCGCGCGACCGTGCTGACGGCGATGAAGCTTGGCATCACCGTGCTGCACGAGCACGTCTCCCGCGCGCTCGGCACGGACCTTTACGCCCCGCAGGGCGCGCTGCGCGTCGGCAAGGCCCAGCTCGACCTGATCAGACCGGAATTCCTTGGCCGCGAACTGTTCGAGCAGGCGCGGACGGGCCTGGAGAAGTTCGAGGGACAACAGTGAACGCCGCAGTGCGCACGGACGGCCTGATCAAGACCTTCGGCCAGACCAGGGCCCTGGCCGGGCTCGACCTCAGCGTCAAGACGGGCGAGGTGCACGGCTTCCTCGGCCCCAACGGCGCGGGCAAAACCACCACGATCCGTATCCTGCTGGGCCAGATGCGCGCCGACGGCGGCCGGGTCGAGTTACTCGGCGGCGATCCCTGGCAGGACGCCACAGAACTGCACCGAAGACTTGCCTACGTGCCCGGCGACGTCACGCTGTGGCCGTCGCTGACCGGCGGCGAGGTCATCGACCTGCTGGGCAGGGTACGCGGCGGCCTCGACCCCGGGCGACGCGCCGAGCTGCTAGAGCGCTTCGAGCTCGACCCGCGCAAGAAATGCCGCACCTACTCCAAAGGCAACCGGCAGAAGGTGGCGCTGGTGGCCGCTTTCGCCTCCGACGTGGAGCTGCTGGTGCTCGACGAGCCGACCTCAGGCCTTGACCCGCTGATGGAGACGCTCTTCAACGAGTGCGTCCTGCAAGAGAAGCGCAGCGGCCGCACCGTGCTGCTGTCCAGCCACATCTTGTCGGAGGTGGAGGCGTTGTGCGACCGCGTGAGCATCATCCGCGCCGGCCGTACCGTCGAATCCGGCAGCCTGGCCGACCTGCGTCATCTCACCCGTACCTCGGTGAGAGCCGAGCTGATCGGGCCCGCGCCCGGCCTGGCCACGCTGTCCGGCGTGCACGACCTCGCCGTGGACGGCACCCGGTTGCGCTGCCAGGTGGACGGCGACGCGCTCACGCCGGTGCTCGCCGAACTGGCCCGGGCCGGCGTGCGCACGCTTACCACCCACCCGCCGACGCTGGAGGAGCTGTTCCTGCGCCACTACGAGGGAGCCACGAGATGACCGGCACCTGGACACTGATCCGGCTCATCGTGCGCAGGGATCGCGTGCCGCTCCTGGTGTGGATCGCGATCAGCGCGGTGCTGCCGGCTGGCATCGCCTCCTCCACCACGGCCCTGTACACCGACCAGGCCGCCCGTGACTCCTTCGCGGCGGCCTCAATGAGCAATCCCGCGCAGTTGGCCACCCGCGGCCCCATCTACGACGCGAGCGTCGGTGGCCTGACCGCCTGGACGCTCGGCTCGTCCCTCGCGCTGATCGGCGGGCTGATCAGCATCCTGGTGATGATCAGGCACACCAGGGGCGAGGAGGAGACCGGCCGGCGGGAGCTGCTTTCCTCGGGCGTCGTCGGCCGCCACGCCCCGCTGGCCGCCGCACTCGCGGTCGTGCTCACCGCCAACCTGCTGCTGGGCCTGCTGGCGGTACCCGCCCTGGTCGGCAACGGTCTGCCCGCGGGCTCCTCCCTGCTGTTCGGGCTCTCCATCGCCGCGGGCGGCTGGGCGTTCGCGGCCGTGGCCGCCGTCACCGCGCAGCTCACCGCCGCATCCGGTACAGCACGCGGCATCGCGATCGCCACCGGCGGCCTGCTGTTCGCGCTGCGTTCGCTGGCCGACGCCGGCGGCATTCCATGGCTGGCGTGGCTGTCGCCGTTCGGCTGGGTCCGGCTGACCAAGCCCTACGCCGGCGATCAGTGGTGGGTGCTGGGGCTGATCGCGGTGTTCGTCGCCACTCTGGCCGCGGCCGCGTTCGCGTTGTCCACGCGGCGTGACGTGGCCGGCGGCCTGGTTCCCGCTCGCCCCGGACCCGCCGCCGGGGCGCTGTCGGGCTCGTTCGGCCTGGCCGCTCGCCTGCACCGGGGCACGCTCGCGGGCTTCGCGGTCGGTTTCGGCCTGATGGGCGCGCTGCTCGGCGTGGCGGCGCGCGGGCTGGACACCCAGTTGGACACGCCGCAGTTCCGGGAGCTGGCCGCGACCGTCGGCGGCGCCGACGCCCGCATCTCGGATGTGTTCTTCACCTTCGTGATGTACGTGCTCAGCCAGCTCGTCGCCGCAGCGGCGCTGGTGTCGGCGCTGCGGGCCCGTGGGGAGGAGGCGGCGGGCCGGGCGGAGCTGTTGCTGTCCACCCCGGTCGACCGGCTGCGTTGGGGGTTGAGCCACCTGACGTTCGCCATCGCGGGCCCCGCGCTGCTGCTGGCCGTGCTGGGTGCGGCGGCGGGTCTCAGCTACGACGGCGACATGGCCCGCGTCACCGCGGCCACGCTGGCCTACCTCCCCGCTGTCTGGACCGTGGTCGGGATCACGACGCTGCTGTTCGGCGTGCTGCCCCGGCTGGCGACCGCCGTGAGCTGGACCGTGCTCGGCCTCTTCCTGCTCGTGGACCTGCTGGCGGAGTTCAAGCTGGCCGGCGGATTCGTCCTGGAGCTGTCGCCGTTCGTGCATGTACCGGCGATGCTGCTGGGCGGCGCCTCGTCACCGGTGGTGCCGCTGCTTGGACTGACTGTGGTGGCGGGAGCCTTGACGGCGGCGGGGCTGGCGTTCCTGCGCCGCCGCGACCTGGCGCCCTCCACCTGAAGCCGTTCCTGGCGCACCGGGCAGGCCGGGCGCATGACCAAAGATGCCGGAACTCCTGGCCGGCGCAGCTAAATCCAGAAATCCGCCGGCAGCGATGGTCTTCTCATCGTGCTCGCGCGGCATCCGCAGGGACTCCGAACACACCATCGCCCGCGTCTGGTGCGAAACGGTCGGCTCGGCATTCGTAGCGGGATAGTCAAACGTGACTGCTCATGCCGTCGTCAAGGGCGTTTACCTGCCCTGGCCCAGTCCACTTCTCCGGTGCCGTTGAGCGGAGCCCGAGATCAGCACCTTCACGAAAAGGGCTTCCGCCGCGACGATCAGAGGTTGAGGCAAACTCATCCGGAGAAGGAGGCGTGATGTCGCATCTCTGGCGCGGCTGGTGTTTACCCTGATCGTCTCCGCAGAGCCCTTCACCGTGGCCGATGCCCATGGCCGGCGGCTGACCACCCGGACCGCGGTCATTCCCCCCGACACCGGCCACGCCATACTCACGGGAGCTCGCGGGGCCCTGCTGGCTCAACTCGAACCCGGCAGTTCGCCAGGCCGTTCCCTTCTCACCCATTCGGGTGCGGGGGTCAACGCCTCGACCTGGGGTCCACCCTTCCCCCACCTCACACAGGCCGGCCCAAGCCCGAGACACCGCCAGGTGGCGGCGCCGCTCACGTTCACGAAACCCTCGAACGGCCACGAACACTCCGTCGAGGCCGCGGCCGCCCTGAAGATCGTCGAGGACTGGACGGGCCAACGTAGTGCCGAAGAAATCCCGATTCACCCGGCGGTGGAGATGGCGATAGCCGTGATCCCCACTCTCCTGATCGAGGGACCGGTGCGTCTTGGCGTGGTTGCGGCCGCGGTGCACCTGTCTCCAAGCCGGTTGGCGCATCTGTTCAGCGCACACGTAGGGATTCCACTGCGACCCTATGTGCGCTGGCAGCGCATTCAGCATGCGATCAGGCTGGTAGCCGCAGGAGAGACGTTGACGATGGCCGCCCACAGCGCCGGATTCACCGACGGGTCACATTTCACCCGGGTCTTCAGGCACAACTTCGGGACCGCACCCTCCACGCTGGCCGCCGCCATCGACTGGCTGCCCTGAATCGACACGTTCGTACAAGCCCTGACCGCATCGGCGCCGCATCCTTGGGACGTACGAACGTCTCCCGAGACGCAGCCAGGGCAGGTATTCGAACCCCCGAGGAAAAGGTCGCGATGCTCAATCTGTCGATCATTCTGGAAGACAGCGCCCGCAATGCTCCAGACCGCACCGCCCTGGTCTTCGGCGACCTGCGTCTGCCGTACTCCATGGTGAACTCCATCGCGAACCAGGTGGCCAACCTCCTGGTGGCCAGGGGGATCGGCAAGGGCGACAAGGTCGCACTGCTCTGCCCGAACCTGCCCTACTTCCCCTTCGTCTACTTCGGCATCCTCAAGGCCGGGGCGACCGTGGTTCCGCTCAATGTGCTGCTGCAGCCGCGCGAGATCGCCTACCACCTGACCGACAGCGACGCCAAGGCGCTCTTCTGCTTCGAGGGCTCCGAGCCGCCCATGGGCGCGCGCGGGCGGGAGGCCTTCGACGCCGCCGAGGGTTGCGAGCTCTTCTTCGTCCTGCCCGCCACGCCGCTGGCCACCGAGTCGGAGCACGGCGAATCGTTCTGGGCGGCGCTGGGCGGCATGTCCGGGGAGTTCGAGACGGTGCAGACCGAGCCGGACGACACCGCGGCCATCCTCTACACCTCCGGCACCACCGGCCAGCCCAAGGGCGCCGTGCTGACCCACATGAACATGCTGACCAACACCATCGTCAGCGACGAGATGTTCCCCACCGACCCCGAGGGTGACGTCTCATTCGCCGTGCTGCCGCTCTTCCACTCCTTCGGCCAGACCGCAGTCATGAATGTGAGCGTGCGCCGCCGCGCTACCCTCGTGCTCCAGCCGCGCTTCGAGCCCGGCGAGGCGCTGGATCTCATGCGCAGGGAGAAGGTGACGATGTTCGCCGGGGTGCCGACGATGTTCTGGGCGCTGCTGTCGAAGATCCACGTTGATGGGGCCGAGGCGCCCTCGACGCTGCGGGTGGCGGTGGCGGGTGGGGCCTCCTGCCCGATCGAGGTGCTCAAGGACTTCGAGGGCACCTTCGGCATCCCGATCCTGGAGGGCTACGGCCTGTCGGAGACCTCCCCGGTGGCCAGCTTCAACCAGCTCGGGCGGCCCACCAAGCCCGGCACCATCGGCTTCCCCATCTGGGGCGTGCAGATGCGGCTGGTGGACGACGGCTGGAACACCATCGAGGGCGAGGGCCCCGGCGAGATCGCCATCCGCGGGCACAACGTCATGAAGGGCTACTACGGGCGGCCCGAGGCCACCGAGGAGGTCATGCGGGGCGGCTGGTTCCGCACCGGCGACATCGCCACTCGTGACGAAGACGGCTACTACGCCATCATCGACCGCACGAAGGACATGATCATCCGGGGCGGCTTCAATGTCTACCCGCGCGAGCTGGAGGAGGTGCTGATGACGCACCCGGCGGTCTCGCTGGTGGCGGTGGTCGGCGTGCCCCACGACTCGCACGGCGAGGAGGTCAAGGCTTACGTCATCCCGGCGCCGGGCGCGACGGTGAGCGAGGACGAGCTTGTCGCCTGGTGCAAGGAGAACATGGCGGCCTACAAGTACCCGCGGATCATCGAGTTCCGTGAGAGCGTGCCGATGACGGCGACCGGCAAGATCCTCAAGCGCGAGCTGCGCTAGGTGTACTCAGCCATCAGGTCGGTGACACACCGTAGCTGGTAGTTGATCAATACGAAGACCGCCGGATGTGGTGAAGACGCCTGTCCTCACCACATCCGGAGGTCTGCATGTCCCACGCCAACGCCCGGCTGACCGATGGGCGATATCTCACATGCTGGGCCTGCGCGTGCTGGTCACCGATCCTGCGGGTCTTGGGGCGGCGCGGCGGGGAAGACGCAGGTCAGGGCGCGGCGCAGGGTGGTGGCGAAGGATTCGGGGTTGCCGGGCTCGAGCCAGTGCCGCCCCGCCACGCGGATGGCGCCGGCGATCGCGGCGGCCGTGACGGCGGGGAACAGGTCGCGTCCGGGGTCGGTGCCGGTGCGCGCCGCGATCGCCTCGGCCAGCGGGCCCTCCGCCATGGTGAACGCCTTCAGCGCCTCGCCCTCCAGCTCGGGCGTCGACATGATCATGCGTAGGCCGGCCCTGTCGGGCTCGGGATTGGTGTAGAGCTCGATCACGGCCGCGATGACGGCCTGGTCCAGCGGTTCGCCGGCGGGCCGGGAGCGCAGCGCCTGCCCCGCGCGCGTGGACTGGTCGGCCTGGAAGGCGCAGATCGCCTCCGCCCTGCTGGAGAAGTAGTTGTTGTAGGTACGGGGTGAGACGCCTGCGGCCGTGGCGATGTCATGGACGCGCACCAGGGCCAGCCCGTGGGGGCCCTGCTCGATGGCCAGGCGCAGCGCGGCGTGGCTGATCGCCTCCCGGGTGGCCTGCCTGTTGCGCGCCCGAAGGTCCGGCGCGTCGTCGTTCATGGGTCAACCCTATCCGATACTGCGCGCTGCGCACTAGGTGCGTGACACGCAAGTTGTGGGTAGAGTGCGGCGGGACGCCTGGCACTCACACCTGGAGAGTGCCAACCACAAGGGCGTGTGCCGGGACGACGAGGTCCGCCGGGCAGGTTGTCCACCTGCCCGGCAGGCCGTCCGTCGCGGGCGCCGTCCCGGCAAGCCCCCATCAAGAGCGGGAGAGAGAATGGCTTCGAAGATGATTGCGTTCGACGAGAACGCCCGGCGCGCTCTCGAGCGCGGCATGAACCAGCTCGCCGACGCCGTCAAGGTGACCCTGGGGCCCAAGGGCCGCAATGTCGTTCTGGAGAAGAAGTGGGGCGCCCCCACCATCACCAACGATGGTGTCTCCATTGCGAAGGAGATCGAGCTCGAGGA
>NZ_JBEXGU010000219.1:0-12300 GCF_040607515.1 Streptosporangium sp. NPDC005286
GGTGACCACATCACCTTCCCGCGCCTCGACCGCACCCCGCGTGACGAACACCAGACGCGAGGCTCCGAACCGCTCATCGGCCAACCACCCCTGCAGCAGGCCGAGGGCGTGAGCGACCAGCTCGTGAGTCGACTCCACCACGCTCTCGGCGCCGGCCGACCCGACGGTGACCATGACCACGTCCGGCACCGAATCCAGCGAGGCGAGATCCCCGGTCAGCTCGACCACACTCGCACCGGTCTCCGCGCCCGGCACCTCCGCCAGCGCGGTCCACTCCAGCCCGAACAGCGAATCCCGCTCCACACCACGACCACCACCGGTGCCAACAAGCTGCTCGGGCGAGAACGAGCGCAGCACCAGCGACCGCGCCGACACCACCGGCTCCCCAGCCGCATCCACCGCGACCAGCGACACCGCATCATCGCCCACCCTGGCCAGCCGCACCCGCAACAGCGCCGCACCACCGGCGTGCAGGCACACCTCACCCCAGGAGAACGGCAACCGCGTACCCGCCGCGGCGTCCAGCCCCACGAACGTCACCGCCTGCAACGCCGCGTCCAGCAGAGCCGGATGCACCCCGAACGCACCCGCACTCGACGCCACCTGCTCAGGCAACGCGACCTCGGCGAACACCTCACCGGCCTCGCCCCGCCAGGCCGCCCGCAGCCCCTGGAACACCGGACCGTACCCCAGCCCTCGGACGGCCAGCTCCTCATACAGCCCGTCCAGCTCGATCGCGGTCGCGCCGGCCGGCGGCCACACCGCCGCATCGAACGACGCGACATCCACAGCACCGGCACCCGAAGTGCCGGTGGCCAGCGTGCCGGTGGCGTGCCGCACCCACGGCACCTCCTCATCGGCCCGTACCGGCCGGGAATAGACACCCAAGGTCCGCCGACCGCTCTCCTCCGGCGCACCCACCGCGATCTGAACCACGACCGCGTCGTCCTCGCCCAGCACCAGCGGAGCCGCCAGCGTCAACTCCTCCACCAGGTCGCAGCCGACCTGGTCACCCGCCCGGATCGCCAGCTCCAGGAATCCGGTCCCCGGGAAGAACACCATCCCCGCCACCGCGTGATCGGCCAGCCACGGATGCGACGAGAGCGACAACCGCCCGGTCAGCACCACCCCATCGGAATCGGCCAGCCCGACCGTCGCGCCCAGCAGCGGATGCCCCGCCGTCACCAACCCCGCCGCGGCCACATTCCCCGAACTGGCACCCACACTGCCATCAGGCCAGAACCACTGGTGCTGGAAGGCATACGTCGGCAACTCCACCCGCCGCCCGCGCGGGAGCACCGACCCCCAATCCACCACCACCCCACACACATGCAACTGAGCCAACGCCGACATGACCGACCACTGCTCATCGCGGTCCCCGCGCAGCGCCGGCACCAAGTCCGCGACGGACTGATCCTCGGCGGCAAGGGTGTCCTGAGCCATGGCGGTCAGCACGCCGTCGGGGCCCAGCTCCAGATACGCCCGCACGCCCCGCGCGTGCAGGGCACGCACGCCGTCGGCGAAGCGGACCGCGCCGCGGACCTGGTCGACCCAGTAGTCCGGCGAGCACAGCTGCTCGGCGGTGGCCGCCTGCCCGGTCATCGTCGACACCACCGGGATTCGCGGCGGGTTGTAGGTCAGCGTGCCGGCCAGGGCGCGGAAGTCCTCCAGCATCGGGGCCATCAACGGCGAGTGGAAGGCGTGCGACACCCGCAACCGCTTCGTGCGCACCCCGCGTTCCTCCAGCGTGGCGGCTACCTCAAGAACCGGCCCCTCCACCCCGGCGATCACCACCGAGGCCGGACCGTTCACCGCCGCGACCGACACCTCCTTCTCACGCCCGGCCAGCAGCTCAGCGACCTCCTCTTCAGAAGCCCGCACCGACACCATCGCCCCACCGGCAGGCAGCGCCTGCATCAACCGCGCCCGGCCCGCCACCAACGCACACGCGTCGGCCAGCGACAGCACCCCGGCCACATGCGCCGCGCTGATCTCCCCGATCGAGTGACCGGCCAGCACACCCGGCCGCACCCCCCACGAGGACACCAGCCGGAACAACGCCGTCTCAAGCGCGAACAACGCCGGCTGTGCCCACCCCGTCTGGTCCAGCGACCCCGCCTCGGCCGAACCAGGCTCGGCGAACAACACCTCCCGCAGCGACCCGTCCAGCAGCGGATCCAGCTCGGCGAGCGCCTCATCCAGCGCCGCCGCGAACACCGGGAACCGCTGGTACAGCTCCCGGCCCATCCCCGCCCGCTGGCTGCCCTGACCGGTGAACAGGAAAGCAAGCTGCGGCTCCGTCGCGGCCACCCCGCGCACCACACCGGCACCTGGCAGGTCCTCGGCCAGCGCACCCAGCCCGGCCAGCACACCATCACGACCCTCGGCCAGCACCACCGCCCGATGCTCGAACACCGACCGCGTCGTCGCCAGCGAGAACGCGATGTCGGCCAGACCCAGACCAGCATCGCCATCCACGAACGCCGCCAACCGCTCGGCCTGCGCCCGCAACGCCTCCACCGACCGGCCCGACACCAGCACCGGAACCACACCCACAGCAGGCGCCCGGTCCTGCGAAACCTCTTCGAGTTCCGGAACCTCCGGCCCCTGCTCGAGAATCACATGCGCGTTGGTGCCGCTGATCCCGAACGACGACACACCCGCCCGACGCGGATGACCGTTCCGCAGCCACTCGGCCGGCTCGGTCAGCAACTCCACCGCACCCGAGGACCAGTCCACATGTGACGACGGCGCATCCACGTGCAACGTCTTGGGCAGCACCCCATGCCGCATCGCCATGACCATCTTGATCACACCCGCCACACCCGCGGCGGCCTGGGTGTGACCGATGTTCGACTTGATCGAACCCAGCAGCAGCGGCCGGTCCTCGTCCCGATCCTGGCCGTAGGTGGCCAGCAGCGCCTGCGCCTCGATCGGGTCACCCAGGACCGTGCCCGTGCCGTGGCCCTCGACCACGTCCACCTCGGTGGAGGACAAGCCCGCACCGGCCAGCGCCTGACGGATCACCCGCTGCTGCGACGGACCGTTCGGCGCCGTCAACCCATTCGACGCACCATCCTGGTTCACCGCCGAACCACGCACCATCGCCAGCACCTGATGGCCGTTGCGGCGCGCGTCCGACAGCCGCTCCAGCACCAGCATGCCCACGCCCTCGGACCAGCCCGCGCCGTCGGCCGCGTCGGAGTAGGACTTGCACCGGCCGTCGCCGGCCAGCCCACCCTGCCCGGTGAAATCGATGAACGGCCCCGGAGTGGCCATCACGGTCACGCCACCGGCCAGCGCCAGCGAGCAGTCACCGCCGCGCAGCGCCTGCGCGGCCAGGTGCAACGCCACCAGCGAGGACGAGCACGCGGTGTCCACCGTCACCGCCGGCCCCTCCAGCCCCAGCGTGTAGGACAGCCGGCCGGTCGCGACACTTCCGGCGGTGCCGGTGCCCATGAAGCCCAGCACATCCGCCGGGAAGGGCATGCTGTTCGCGTAATCGTGGTACATCACGCCGGCGAACACGCCCGTGTGGCTGCCGCGCAGCGAGACCGGGTCGATCCTGGCCCGCTCGATCGCCTCCCAAGTGGTCTCCAGCAGCAACCGCTGCTGCGGATCCATCGCCAGCGCCTCACGCGGCGAGATCCCGAAGAACCCCGGGTCGAACTCCCCGGCCTCGTGCAGGAAGCCACCCGCTTGGACGTAGTTGACGGCTCGTCCCTCGGTGCCCGGATAAAGCGCGTCACGGCTCCAGCCGCGGGTCGTCGGGAAGGGCGAGATCGCGTCCGCGCCCTCGGTGACCAGCCGCCACAGGTCCTCCGGGGAGGTGACCCCGCCCGGGTAGCGGCACGCCATGCCCACGATCACGATCGGGTCGTCCGCCACTGGCACGATGGACGTGGGGATGATCGCGCCGGCGTCCTCGCCGAGCAGCTCGGCCAGCAGGAACTCCGCCAGCAGCGTCGGCGTCGGGTAGTCGAACACCAGCGTGGACGGCAACCGCAACCCGGTCGTACCGTTCAGCCGGTTGCGCAGCTCGACCGCGGTGAGACTGTCGAAGCCCAGCTCGCGGAACTCCCGCCGCACCTCCACCGTACCGGGCGAGGCATGGCCCAAGACCATGGCCACCTCGGTACGCACCAGATCCACCAGGACCTCGGCACGCTCGGCCGCTGTGAGCGGAGCCAACCGCTGCAACAACGTCGCCGCCACCACCGAACCGGACGCCGCCGACCGCCGCCCACCCCGCACCAGACCCCGCAACAACGCCGGCACCGCACCCTGCGCCCGCAGTGCCGACGGCTCAAGCCGGACCGGGATCAGCAGCGCACGCTCCAGCCCGGTAGCAGCCTCGAACAACGCCAGGCCTTGTTCCGGCGACAGTGGCGGCATCCCCGCCCGCGCCATCCTGCGCATTTCGGCGTCGTCCAGCGTGCCGGTCATCCCGACGTCCTGGGTCCAGGCACCCCAGGCCAACGAGAGCGCGGGCAGTCCCGCGGCCCGCCGCTGCTGGGCCAGCGCGTCCAGGAAGACGTTGGCAGCGGCGTAGTTGCCCTGCCCGGCGTTGCCCATCACCCCGGCGAGGGAGGAGAAGACCACGAACGCCGCCAGGTCCAGCCCCTGGGTCAGCTCGTGCAGATGCCAGGCGGCGTCGACCTTGGGCCGCAGCACCATGTCCAGCGACTGCGGTGTCAGCGAGGAGATGGTCCCGTCGTCCAGCACACCCGCCGTGTGAATGATCGCGGTCAGCGGGTGCCCGGCCGGGACCCCGGCCAGCAGGCCCGCGACCTGGTCGCGGTCGGCCATGTCGCAGGCCGCGATCGTGACCTCGACGCCGTGCGCGATCAGCTCGGCCTGCAGTTCCACGGCGCCGGGGGCGTCCAGGCCCCGGCGGCTGGTCAGCAGCAGATGCCGCACGTTGCGCTCGGCCACCACATGCCGCGCGAACAACGCACCCAGACCACCGGTACCACCAGTGATCAACACCGTGCCCTCGGGATCCCAAGCCCGGGTACCGCCCTCGTTCAGGTCATCGCCAAGGTCGGAGCCGAGCGCCACCCGCGCCAGCCGCGGCACCCGCACCCCACCCTCGCGCACCGCCATCTGCGGCTCACCCAACGCCGACGCCGCGGCCAGCACCCCGGACAGCGCCGACAGCGAGGACTCCTGCCCGTCCACATCGACCAGCACGAACCGGCCGGGTTCCTCCCACTGTGCCGACCGCACCAGTCCCCACACAGCAGCGGCCGCCAGGTCCGCCACAGCCTCGCTCTCGCTCGCCGCGACGGCACCCCTGGTCACGAACACCAGCCGGGAGCGACGACAGCGGTCATCGGCCAGCCACGCCTGCAGCAGGCCCAGCACCGCAGTGGTCAGCTCGTGAACCGATGCGACCACGTCGCCATACCCTGCAGAGCCGACCGCGACGGTCACCACCTCCGGAACCGCCGCCAGCGCCGCCAGCGCCGCCTCCGGATCCGATGTCAGATCCAGGACCGGCTCGACCTGGTCGAGCTCGGTGCCGGCCACCGCCGGCGTCTCGGGCGACGCCGTCCAGGTCAGCTGGAACAGCGAGTCCCGGTACGGGTCGCGGCCGCTGCCGGCGGCCAGCTGGCCGGCCGCGACCGGCCGCAGCACCAGCGAGCGCGCCGAGAGCACCGGCTCCCCGGCGGCATCCACCGCGATCACCGAGACCGCGTCACCGCCGGTCCTGACCAGCCGCACCCGCAGCACCGAGGCGCCACCGGCGTGCAGGCACACCTCACCCCAGGAGAACGGCATCCGGCCGCCCTCGGCATCGTCCAGGCCGACGAAGGTCACGCCGTGCAGCGCCGCGTCCAGCAGCGCCGGATGCACCCCGAACGTACCCGCACTCGACTGCGCCTGCTCGGGCAGGACGACCTCGGCGTACACCGCGCCGTCAGCCCCCCGCCAGGCAGCCCGCAGCCCCTGGAACACCGGCCCGTAATGGAACCCGCCCGCGGCGAACTGGTCATACAACCCGTCCACCTGGATGGGCGTAGCCTCCCGCGGCGGCCACACCGCCGCGTCGAAGCCGACCATGTCGCCGATGCGGGACCTTCCATCGGCCGCCGCCAGCACACCGACCGCGTGCCGTACCCACGGCTCCTCGTCGGCGGCCTCGGCCGGCCGGGCATAGATGCTCAGGTTGCGGCGACCGGACTCCGCCGCCGAGCCCACCCACACCTGCACCACGACGGCGTCCCGCTCGCCCAGCACCAGCGGCGTGGTCAGGGTCAGCTCCTCCACCAGGTCACAGCCGACCTGGTCACCGGCCCGGATCGCCAGCTCAAGGAACCCGGTACCCGGGAAGATCACCATGCCGCCCACCGCGTGGTCGGCCAGCCACGGATGCGACGGCAGCGACAGCCGCCCGGTCAGCAGCACTCCGGCCGAGTCGGCCAGCCCGACCGCGGCACCCAGCAGCGGGTGCCCGGTGGCGGCCAGTCCCGCGGCCGCCACGTTCCTCAGCTGGGAACCGGTGCCATCGGGCCAGAAGCGCTGCCGCTGGAACGCGTACGTCGGCAAGTCGATCCGGCGCCCGCCGCGGAGCACCGCCTGCCAATCCACCGGCACCCCATGCACGTGCAGCTGCGCCAGCGCCACCGTGATCGCGCTCTGCTCGTCCCGGTCCTTGCGCAGCACCGGCACCAGTACCGGATCGGCGTCGGAGAGCTGGGCCGGCGAGTCGGGAGCGGTGAGCTCGGCCAGGGTGTCCTGGGCCATCGCGGTCAGCACCCCATCCGGCCCGAGCTCCAGGTAGGCCGTCACGCCCTGCCGGTGCAGCGCCCGCACCGCGTCGGCGAACCGTACGGCCTGGCGGACCTGGTCCACCCAGTAGTCGGGCGAGCACAACTGCTCGACCGTGGCCATCTCACCGGTCACCGTGGACACGATCGGGATCCGCGGCGCGCTGAAGGTCAGCGTCCGGGCCAGTGCCCGGAAGTCCGCCAGCATCGGCTCCATCAACGGCGAATGGAAGGCGTGCGACACCCGCAACCGCCGGGTCTTGCTGCCCCGCTCCGCCAGCGCGGCCGCGAGTTCGAGCACGGCCTGCTCATCCCCGGAGATCACCACCGACGTCGGGCCGTTGACGGCCGCGACCGACACCTGCGTCGCATCACCGGCCACCAGCAGCTCTGCGATCTCCGCTTCGGATGCCTGCACCGCCACCATGGCCCCGTGCGGCGGCAGCGCCTGCATCATCCGGCCTCGCGCGGCCACCAGCGCACACGCGTCCGGCAGGGACAGCACCCCGGCCACGTGCGCCGCGGTGATCTCCCCGATCGAATGCCCCGTCACGACCTCCGGCCGCAGTCCCCACGACTCGACCAGCCGGAACAGCGCCGTCTCCAGCGCGAACAGCGCCGGCTGCGCCCACCCCGTCTGATCCAGCGCCCCCGCCTCAGCCGTACCCGGCTCGGCGAACAGGACTTCGCGCAGCGGGCCATCGAGCAGCGGGTCCAGCTCGGCGATCACCGCGTCCAACGCCTCGGCGAACACCGGGAACCGGTCGTACAGCTCCCGACCCATCCCGGCCCGCTGGCTGCCCTGACCGGTGAACAGCACCGCAGGCTTCGATTCGGCCGTGGCCGGCCCCTGCAGTACGCCCGCACCCGGCCGGCCTTCGGCCAGTGCCCGCAGGCCGGCCCCCAAACCCGCGTGGTCGGCGGCCACCACGGCCGCCCGATACTCGAACGCCGAGCGGGTGGTGGCCGTCGAGAACGCCACATCGGCCAGTCGCAGACCGGGCTCGCCGTCCACGTACGCCGCGAGCCGCTCGGCCTGCGCCCGCAACGCCTCCGCCGACCGGCCGGAGACCAGGACCGGCACGGCACCGTCCGACGCGGGTGGACGGCTCTCGAACTCCTGGCCCTCGGACTCCGCATCCTGCGCTTCGATCCGCTCGATGATCACGTGGGCGTTGGTGCCGCTGATTCCGAACGACGACACCGCCGCCCGGCGGGGGTGATCGGCCTGCGGCCACTCGGCCGGCTCGGTCAGCAGTTCTATCGCGCCCGAGGCCCAGTCCACGTGCGAGGACGGCTCGTCCACGTGCAACGTCCTGGGCAGCACGCCGTGCCGCATCGCCATGACCATCTTGATCACACCGGCCACGCCGGAGGCCGCCTGGGTGTGACCGATGTTCGACTTCAGCGATCCGAGCAGCAGCGGCCGGTCCTCCGGCCGATCCTGACCATAGGTCGCCAGCAGCGCCTGCGCCTCGATCGGGTCGCCCAGCGCCGTGCCCGTGCCGTGGCCCTCCACCGCGTCCACCTCGGCGGGGGTCAAGCCCGCACCGGCCAGTGCCTGACGGATCACCCGCTGCTGCGAAGGACCGTTGGGCGCGGTCAACCCGTTGGACGCGCCGTCCTGGTTCACCGCGGAGCCCCGAAGGACGGCCAGGACCTGGTGACCGTTGCGCCGCGCGTCGGACAGCCGCTCCAGGACCACCATGCCCACGCCCTCGGACCAGCTGGTGCCATCGGCGGCATCCGAGTAGGACTTGCACCGCCCGTCGGCGGCCAGCCCGCCCTGGGCGCTGAACTCCATGATCCCCATCGGCGTGGCCACCACGGTCACACCACCGGCCAGCGCCAGCGAGCAGTCACCCGCGCGCAGCGCCTGCGCCGCCAGGTGCATCGCCACCAGCGACGACGAGCACGCGGTGTCCACCGTCACCGCCGGTCCCTCAAGCCCCAGCGTGTAGGACAGCCGGCCCGAGGTCACGCTCCCCGCCTGGCCCGTCACCATGAAGCCACGGGCCTCGTCCGACGGGATGTAGCCGGAACCGCTGGCGCCGACGTAGACGCCCGTGTCGCTGCCCCGCAGCGACAGCGGGTCGATCCCCGCTCGCTCGACCGCCTCCCAGGTGGTCTCCAGCAGAACGCGCTGCTGCGGATCCATCCCCAGTGCCTCACGTGGCGAGATCCCGAAGAACCCGGCGTCGAACTCCGCGGCGTCGGGCATGAAGCCGCCCTGGAAGTCCAGGTCGCCGTTCACCTGCCAGCCACGGTCGACCGGCAGCGGGGAGATGGCGTCGCGCCCCTCGGTGACGAGCTGCCACAGATCCTCGGGAGAGTGCACCTCGCCCGGATAGCGGCACGCCATCGACACGATCACGATCGGGTCGTCGGCCACCGACGCGATCGCCGTCGGGACGACGACATCACCGTGCTCACCCAGCAGCTCGGCCAGCAGGAACTCCGCCAGCACCACGGGGGTCGGGTAGTCGAACACCAGGGTGGCTGGCAGTCGCAGCCCGGTCGCGACGTTCAGCCGGTTGCGCAGCTCGACCGCGGTGAGGGAGTCGAAGCCCAGCTCGCGGAACTCCCGCCGCACCTCCACCATCTGGGGGGACGCGTGTCCCAGCACCGTGGCGGCCTGTGCCCGGACCAGCTCGATCACCAGCCGGCTGCGGTCGGCGGGGGCCAGCCCGGCCAGCTGCCGCAGCAACGCCCCGTCCGCACCCGACACCGGGGCCGCCGCCGCTGTACGGCGCGTGCCCCGCACCAGCGAGCGCAACAGCGGCGGCACCTCACCGAACGCCCGCAACGCCGGCAGGTTGAGCCGGACCGGTGCGACCACCGGCGTGTCGCAGCCCAGGACCGCGTCGAACAGGGCCAGGCCCTCGGCGAAGGAGAACAGGTGGAACCCCGCGGCCGTCAGCCGGCGGAGGTCCGTCTCGGAGAGCTCGCCGGCCATGCCGGCATCCGCCGCCCACGGTCCCCACACCAGGGACAGGCCCGGCATGCCCTGGGCCCGACGGTGCTGGGCCAGCGCGTCCAGGTAGGCGTTGGCCGCCGCGTAGCCGCCCAGCCCCGCGCCGCCGGCCAGCCCGGCCATCGAGGAGTACATGACGAAGGCGGCCAGATCGAGATCCCGGGTCAGCTCGTGCAGGTGCCAGGCGCCGTCGGCCTTGGGCCCGAACACATTGGCCAGTCGCTGCGCGTCCAGCGACGGGATCATGCCGTCGTCACGGACGCCCGCGGTATGGATGACCGCGGTGAGCGGGTGCTCCGCCGGCACGCCGGCGAGCAGCTCCGCCACCTGGTCCCGATCGGCCAGGTCGCAGGCGGCGATGGTGACCTCGACCCCGTGCGCGATCAGCTCCGCCTGCAACTCCACCGCCCCCGGAGCGTCCAGGCCCCTCCGGCCGGCCAGCAGCAGGTGCCGGACCCCGTGCTCGGCCACCAGATGCCGGGCCAGGTTGCTCCCCAGACCACCCGTACCACCCGTGATCAGAACGGTGCCGTCGATATCCAGCCGCTGCGTGCCGTCTCCAGCCGGCGTCAGGCGGACCAACCGGGGAACGCGGACCACGTGTTCGCGAATCGCCACCTGGGGCTCGCCGCAGGCCAGCGCCTCGGGCAGCGCCGACAGCCCGGTCTCCCGCTCGTCCACGTCGACCAGCACGAAGCGGTCGGGATTCTCGGTCTGCGCGACGCGTACCAGCCCCCAGACCGCGGCCGCCGCCGGATCCGTGACCATCTCGTCTTCCCCGCCGGCGACCGCGCCCCGGGTGACCAGCACCAACCTCGACTCGGTGAACCGGTCATCGGCCAGCCACTGTCTCAGCAGCTCCAGTACCCGGCCGGTCAGCTCCTGTGCCGCCGACGCCCCGCCCGCCTCGGCGGGCGAGCCGATCTCGACGGCCACGACGTCCGGCACCCGGTCCAGCGAGACGCGACCGCCCGCGGGCTCGGCCTGACCCGGCTCGGCCCAGCGCAGGTCACCCAGTCCCGGCCGGCCCGGTTCTGACCAGTCCAGCTCGACACAGTCCAGCCCGGCCACCGCGTCCACCGGAGAGACGATCGTGGGCGCGACCACCCACTCCAGCGCGAACAGCGCGTCCCGCTCCAGCCCCTGGCCGCCAGAGGCGAGCATCTGGTCCGCGGACACCGGCCGGAACACCAGCGACTCCGCCGTCAGCACCGGCGCGCCCTCGGCGTCCACCGCCGCCAGCGACACCGAACCGCTTCCGGTCTTGACCAGCCGCACCCGCAACGCCGAAGCACCATTGGCGTGCAGGCAGACGCCACCCCAGGAGAACAGCAGCCGCCCCTGGCCCGGCTCCACCAGGTCCATGAACGAGGCCGGCTGCAACGCCGCGTCCAGCAGGGCGGGATGCAGGCCGAACAGTCCGGCGTCACCGACCTGCTCGGGCACCTCGACTTCGGCGAAGATCTCCCCGTCGCGCTGCCAGGCCGCCCGCAACCCCTTGAAGGTGGGCCCGTAGGCCACGCCGCCCTCGGCCAGGTCGTCGTACAGCCCGTCCAATGCGATGGGCATCGCACCGACGGGAGGCCACACGGTCGTGTCGAACCGCGCCGTACGCGCTCCGACCCCCAGCACGCCGGCCGCGTGCCGCACCCAGGGCTGGTCCGGCGCGTCGGCGAGCCGCGCGTAGATCGCCAGGTTCCTGCGGCCTGTCTCGTCGGATGCGCTCACCACCACCTGGACGGCGACGGCGCCGTCCGGGGCGAGCACCAGCGGGGCGGCCAGGGTGAGTTCCTCCACCCGGTCGCAGCCGACCTGGTCCGCCGCCCGGATCGCCAGTTCCAGGAACCCGGTGCCGGCGAACAGCGCCGTACCGGCCACCGCGTGATCGGCGAGCCAGGGGTGCGCGCGCACCGACATCAGGCCGGTGAGCAGTGCACCGTCGGAGTCGGCGAGCCCGACAGTGGCGCCCAGCAGCGGATGCCTCGCCGCGGCGAGGCCAAGCCCTCGGGCATCGGCGATCCGCACCCCGCTCGGCCAGTAACGCCGGTGCTGGAAGGCGTACGTCGGCAGGTCGACCCGGCGGCCACCCTCCAGCGCACTCTGCCAGTCCACCGCCACCCCGCGGACGAACAACTCGGCCGCCGAGGCCAGCACCCGGTCCATGCCGTCTTCGTCGCGGCGCAAGGTCCCGGCGACCACCGCGGTGACCCCCGCCTCGTCCACCGCCTGCTCGATCCCCAACGTCAGCAGCGGATGCGGGCCGACCTCGACGAACGCCCGATACCGCTCCTCCAGCAACCGCTCGACCGCCGGCCCGAACTCCACCGTCCGCCGCACGTTCTCATACCAGTAGCCGGCATCCAGCTCCGTGCCCTCCAGCCACTGCCCGGTCGCGGTCGACAGCATCGGCACCCGCGCCGCACGCGGCGCCACCTCCGCCAGGTCCACCAGCAGATCGTCACGGAACCGCTCGACCTGCGGCGAATGCGCGGCGAAGTCCGCACCGGCCAACTGCCAGCGCATCACGCCCTCGGCCGACAACCGCCGCTCCAG
>NZ_JBEXGU010000220.1:0-12192 GCF_040607515.1 Streptosporangium sp. NPDC005286
TTGGTTTTCTTTTTTTTCGTATTTGGCTTTTATTTTTTGTTTTTTTTTTTTTGGGTGGGGGGGGGGCTGGGGGCGGGGCCCGCCTCAGGCGGACCGGCCGTCCTGCGACTCTTCGCCTCAGCCCGAGAACGCGTCGATCGCGGCCTGGCAGAAGGCCTTGAGGTCGTCGGGCCTGCGGCTGGTGATCAGCGTGTTCGGGCCCGAGGTGCAGATCACCACCTCGTGGTCCTCCCAGTTCGCGCCGGCGTTGCGCAGGTCGGTCGCGAGGCTCGGCCAGGACGTGACCTTGCGCCCGCGTACCACGTCCGCCTCGATCAGCGTCCAGGGCGCGTGGCAGATGGCCGCGACGGGCTTGCCCGCGTCGAAGAAGCCCTTCGCGAAGCCGACCGCCTCGGGCACGGTACGCAGCAGGTCGGGATTGGCGACGCCGCCCGGCAGCACCAGCCCGTCGAAGTCGGCGGCGGAGACCTCCTCGACCGTCGCGTCCACGGGGAACCGGTCGGCCCTGTCGAGGTGGTTGAACGCCTGGACCTGACCCCGCTCGGTGGAGATGAGCCTTGGGGTGGCCCCAGCCCGCTTGACG
The DNA here is from genome assembly GCF_040607515.1 of Streptosporangium sp. NPDC005286. NCBI lineage: Bacteria > Bacillati > Actinomycetota > Actinomycetes > Streptosporangiales > Streptosporangiaceae > Streptosporangium > Streptosporangium sp. NPDC005286. Next base: position 584 of record NZ_JBEXGU010000220.1, read on the forward strand.
GCGTTCCACGGCTCGGTGAGCTCGACCTGCTCGATGCCCTCCGGGGCCACGAGGAAAGCGATCGTCTTGGCGTTCGGCATGTCATCCCCTTTGTGACGTGCGGTGATGTCTTCAGGGGGGCGTCATGCCCGGGGTTCCGGAATCTATGCGAGAGCTACTGATTCCAGGACGAACCTTGCGACGGCGGAGGCCGGAGCCGATGAGCCGGGTGATGAGCTCGCGCGAGGAGACGGCCTCCGCGCCCAGCGCGACGGCCCGCTCGTAGAAGGTCTCGGGAACGTCGTAGTGGTCGCGGTCGAACGCCTGGGGCGGCACGCCCAGCAGCTCCGCGAAGGCGTGCAGCTCCCCGGTCGAGCTGTCGCTGACCAGGTGCGACCAGAACAGAGCGTGCGGACCCGGCCAGTTGGGCGGGTCGATGAGCACGCTCACCGCCGGGCGAGGTCGAGCGCGACCTCCAGGGCGGCGGCCCGACGCTCCTCGTCGGAGATCGCCTCGTCCCTGAGGATGATCCACGCGGCGTGCAGCGCGAACAGGGCCATCGAGTTTTTCAGCCGGGTGGCGGTGGGATCGTCCGGCTCGACGAGGAAGGTGAGCAGGTCCAGCATCCGGTGGCGGGTCTTCTCCATCGTCGGATGGTTCTTGAGCGAGGTCTGGTTGCGCTCGAAGAACCGCATGATCTCGTGGTGCCGGCCCCGGTGCAGGTCGTCGGAGTAACGGCGGAGCAGTTCGCGGCGCGTCTCCTCGGTGCGCGGCTGGGACGAGGCCCAGGCGATCAGCTCCTCGACCGCGCGCACCCGGTCCTCGGCCAGGCTGGCGACGATGTCGTCCTTGTTTTTGAAGTGGTAGTAGAGAGCCGCCTTGGTCACGCCGAGGGCCTCGGCTATCTCGCGGAGCGAGGTGGCCTCGTAGCCCTGCTCGACGAAAAGAGTCAGGGCGACGTCCTGAATGCGCGTCCGGGTATCGGCGTGTTCCCTCATGGTTCCCTTACCGAGAAATCAGCTTGACGGCCGGCAAGTAAGCGGCCTACATTTCCAGCATATCCGACACTAACCGGTCGGCAAGTAAGCAAGATCTCTTCTAGGGGGCGAAGTGAAGGAGACCGCGGCCTTACCGGCGCGGCGCCGTGAGGTCATGGTAGTGCTACCGGGCCTGATGCTCGCGATGGTGCTGGCCATGCTCGACAACATGATCGTCGGCACCGCCATGCCCCGCATCGTCGGCGAGCTCGGCGGGCTGACGCACCTGTCCTGGGTGGTGACCGCCTACGTGCTCGGCGCCACCGTCTCGACCCCCATCTGGGGCAAGATCGGTGACCTGTACGGCAGGAAGAACATCTTCCTCGCCTCCATCGTCATCTTCATGATCGGCTCCGTGCTCTGTGGCATGGCGGGCTCGGAGATGCTCGGCGGCCCGTCCGACGGGATGATGCAGCTCATCGCGTTCCGCGCGTTCCAGGGCCTCGGCGCGGGCGGCCTGATGGTCAACGCCATGGCCATCATCGGCGATCTCGTCCCGCCCCGCGAGCGCGGCCAGTACCAGGGCATCATGGCCGCCGTGATGTCACTGGCCATGATCGCCGGCCCGCTCGTCGGCGGATTCATCACCGACCACCTCGACTGGCGCTGGGCCTTCTACGTGAACCTGCCCATCGGGTTCGTCGCGCTGGCCCTGCTGGCGATCAAGCTGAAGCTGCCCAGGTACCGCACCGAGCACCGCATCGACTGGCTCGGTGCCGCCCTGCTCTCGGTCGGCATCACCGCGCTGGTCCTCATCACCACCTGGGGCGGCAACGACTACGGGTGGAACTCACCGCAGATCCTCGGTCTGGTGGCCCTCGCCGTCGTCACGCTGGCGCTGTTCATCCCGGTGGAGCGCCGCGCCGCCGAGCCCATCATGCCGCTCAACGTCTTCCGCGACCGCAACTTCAGCCTGATCTCGGGTGTGGGCTTCCTGCTCGGCTTCGCCATGTTCGGTGCCATCAACTTCCTGCCGCTGTTCCAGCAGACGGTCCAGGGGGCCACGGCCACCAACTCCGGCCTGCTGCTGCTCCCGATGATGGCCGCCTCCATGGTGGTCTCGCTCTTCGTCGGCCGCGCCATCACCCAGACGGGCAAGTACAAGATCTACCCGGTCCTCGGCGGCGCGATCATGGCGATCGGCATGTGGCTGCTCTCCCTGATGGACGTCCACACACCCGCCTGGCAGACCGGCGTGTTCATCGCGGTGCTCGGCCTCGGCATGGGCTTCCTGATGCAGACCACCATGCTGATCGCCCAGAACAGCGTCGAGCAGAAGGACCTCGGTGTCGCCAGCAGTGCCTCGACCTTCTTCCGCTCCATCGGCGGCTCGTTCGGCGTCTCGCTGTTCGGCGCGATCTTCAACAACCGCCTCACCTCCAACCTGGAGAGCAAGCTGGGCGCCGCGGGCGAGCAGCTCGCCTCCGGCGGCGCCCAGTTCAACCCGGCAGCCCTGCACGAGCTGCCCTCGGGAGTACGGATCGGCTTCCTGGAGTCGCTGGCCGACTCCATCTCCGGCGTCTTCTGGTGGGCGATCCTGTTCGCCGTCCTGGTTCCGCTGCTGGCGGCCTTCATCAAGGAGGTTCCGCTGCGCGGCGGCACCGAGAGCACCAAGGAGGCCGAGGCCCAGGTGCCGGTGCTCGACTGATCAGGGATCTTGGGTGCGGACCCCCGGCTTCGGTCGCGAGGTCAACCCGTCCTTCGCCGGAACCACAGCGTGGCGGGCGTCAACAACCGATCCCAAGTTCCGACCCAGCGATTCCCAACCCGCCCCCGCCACGATGAGGGGCATGAAGACGACCATCCCCGCCGCCGGGTACCTCACCCGGCGGCCTTCCGCCGCCGACGCGCCCGAGATCCACGAGCTGATCTCGCTCTGCGACACCCAGGTGATCGGCAAGGCCGACATGACCCTCGACGACGTCGCCGACCAGCTGAACGACTCGTCCTTCGACATGGACTCCGACGGCTGGCTCGTCCACGACGAGAGCGGGCGCCTGGCGGCCTGGGCCTGGGCCTGCCGCAAGGGCGCCAGTGACAACGTCGACGTCGACGTGGTCGTGCACCCCGGCGCGCCGGAGCTGACCGGCCCGCTCTGGGACACCGTGACCGAGCGGGCCGGGCAGATCGCCGCCGAGCTGGGCCACGGCCGGGCCGTGGTGGACATCGGTCTCTACCGCGAGGACAGCGGCAAGCGCGCCGTCGCCGCCGCCCGGGGTTTCAGCGCCGCCACCAGCTTCATCCGGCTCCGCGCCGACCACACCGGGCCGGTCGGCCGCCCCGGCCCGCCGGCCGGGATGACCGTGCACGACGGGCTCACCGAGGAGGTGCGCCGCCAGGGCCACGCCGTGGAGCAGGCCGGCTTCGCCGACCACTTCGGGTTCGCCCCGAAGGACTACGACGAGTGGTACGACGAGCTGAACTCCTCGGTCAACACCGACTGGTCGCAACTGGCGGTCGCCCGCCTCGACGGCGAGCCCGTGGCGATGCTGCTGGGGACCAACGCCTTCCTCGGGGACGAGAACTGCGGCTACGTACGCCGGCTGGCGGTGCTCCCCGCCTTCAGGGGCCGCGGCCTGGGCCGGTTCATGCTGCGCGGGGCGTTCGCCGACGACGCTCGTCGCGGGCGGGTCGGCACCTACCTGCACGTCGACGCCAACAACAGCACGCCCGCCCTCGACCTCTACCTCTCGGTGGGCATGCGCCAGGTGCTGGCCATCGACGTCTGGCGGCGCACGATCTGACCCGCACCGTACGGCGCCATCGAGCGGGGAAGGCGCTCTCAGCCGGTGGGAGGTCAGTCGTCAGGAGTCACCCGGTGCTTGGAGAGGTGGGCCAGGACCGCCTGGTTGGCCTCCCAGCCGTCGGGGAACTTCACCGGCACGCCGAGCTGGACCGGCTCGGCCGACGGGTGGGCGTCCAGCAGCTCGGGAATGCCCGCCCTGGCCACCACGACGCAGGCGTGGCGGTGCCGGGAGGCGAGCACGCACAGCCGCCCCGACTCCAGGTGGAACGCGGTGGCGTCGCGGCGCCCGGAGAGGGGATGGAGCACGATCGTCACATCGTACTCCCGGCCCTGCAGGCGGTTGGCGGTGTCCACCGTGATCTCCGGCGGCACCCCGGCGGCCCTGATCGCGGCCACCTGGTCGCGGTGCGCGGCGCCGATGGCGATCCGGTCGGCCGTGACGGGATGGCTGCCGCGCTCGGAGTGCGCGACCGGACTCCGCTGGAGCAGCCGCGTCGCCAGGCTCGCGGTCGCCAGCACGGCCTCCGCGTCGGTGCGCACCGTGTGGCGGCTGGGCAGCTCGTACAGTGCCCAGCCAGACCCGGCCGCCTCCTCCAGCGCCAGGTCGAAGGGGGTGCGCATGCCGTTCACCGTGAACTCCAGCGACCGGTCGGCGGGGCCCGTCCCCGCGCGGAACCCGGTGAAGGGGTAGAACGCCTCGGAGACCACGGGCGCGGCCGAGGCGGGCAGCCGCCAGGAGACCGGCAGCCGGTGCACCGGCAGGTCGGGGTTGTGCCGCAGCAGCACCGAGACCGCGCTCTGCACCGGGTCCCACGACAGGCCCGCCCAGCGGTCGCCGTCCACGATCGAGAACGGGTCGAGCTGGCCGGGGTCGCCCACGAACAACGACCGCTCGAACAGCGAGGCGATGCGCAGCAGCTTGTCCGAACGCATCTGGTAGGCCTCGTCGACGATGGCCCAGGGCCAGGTGCGGTCGCCGATCCATGCCCACTTGTCGGCGGTGGCGATCACCACGGCCGGGTCCCCCAGATCGGGCAGCTTGCCCGCGACCGAGACGTTGGGCAGGGCGAGGATGCGGCCGGGCGTGATGTAGCCGCTCGCCGAGAGCCGGCCGACCCCCAGATCGGGATGCTCGGCCGCGAGCCGTTCCACCAGGTCGTCCACCTGCTCGTTGGTCTGCGCGACGATCATCAGCGGCTCGCCGGTCTCGGCGATGTGCCCCGCGGCCTTGACCACCAGCGTGGACTTGCCCGCGCCCGGCGGCGAGTCCACGACCACGCCGCGGTGACGGGGCAGGTCGGCCAGGACGGCGTCCACCACGGCCGCCGCCTCCTGCTGCGGCGTCATGCCACGCCCCCGCCACTGCCCGCCGGGTCCGTGTCGCGGCCCGTCACCCGGGCACGGTGCCAGGGTGACGGGCCCGCCGCTCCGGCGCCGGCGGCCTGGTCCTCCGGTGCCGCCGCCGAGCGGGGAGCACGCACGGCCGGGAGAGACACCGGCCGGCCGTGCGGGGTCCGGTGAACGCTCAAAGCCATTCCTCCTGCGCGTCGTCGTCGCCGGGCTCGTACTCCTCCGGCGGCCCGCCATGGGTCCACGGCGTCTGCTCGGGGTCCGGCAGCGCCGCCGACGACTGGAAGTCGTCCGTCAGTGAGGTGTACGAGACCCGCTCGCCCGGTTCGGGCACCGAACCCGGAGCCGGGGTCCTGCCCCGCCCCATCCCCTTGGTGATCTTAAGGGTGATCTCCCCGTCGACGACCTCGACGATCTCGGCCGCGTGGCCACGCCGGTCGGGGCTGCCGACGGTGGTGCCGGGCGTGAGCCGCACCGGGTCGCCGGTCCTCACCGTGATCAGGGGCCGGAGCTTGCGCGAGCGGCCCTCGCCCTCGCTGTGCTCGGGGTCGGCGGCGATCACCGTCCCGGCGAAGGCCTCACCGGTCAGCCGGTACTCGGCCATGAGCAGCGGGTCGTCGTGGGCCCGCTGCACGTCGTAGCTCGCCCGTGCCCGCTCCAGCCCCGCCAGCCTCGCGGCGGCGCTCACCGCTCCGTCCCTGCGGGCCTGCGGCGGGCTCCCCTCGGCGATCCGCTCGACGAACCGGGTGAACGACCCACGGTCGATCTCCCAGCGGTCCTTCACCCGCGAGCCCTCCGGCAGCGACCGCAGCAGGTCGACGGCCCGCCACATCAGCCGCCAGGTGGGGTCGAGCTGGGTGCGCAGCGCCTGGCTGACCCGGTCGACGGCACGGTCGGTCGGCGCCTCCTCGTAGGCGCGGATCGCGGGAGCGAGCACCTCGTTGTCGAAGCCCGGGTCGGTGGTGGGGCCCGCCGGCGGCCAGAGCAGCGGGTCCTCGGCCTCCTCGGCCGCCCGGTGCCCGGACATTCCCGGCGGCGGGTCGATCCATCCCAGCAGCGCCGCCAGGTTGGCGTCCTCCAGGCTGCTCTGCCCGGTCGCCCAGTGCAGGCTCAGTGCCTCGGTCGCCGCGAGCAGCACCGAGGAGCCCGGCTGCTGGGACCGGTCGGCGAAGTAGGTCAGCCATCGGCCGAGCAGCGGCACCGACGGGTGCACCGGGTAGGGGCCCTCGGCCCTGCGGAACCTGGTGGAACGGCCGAGCAGCCCGGTGAACGAGGCGGCGGACCGGTTCGGCACGAGGATCTGCGGTGCGTCCAGGCACCGCTCGTACGGCTCGCCGCCCTTGCGCTCGACCGTCTCGGTGCTTTTCTCGAACCCCTCGATGTAGGGCAGCAGCACCTCGGCCAGCCCGGCGGCGAAGGCGAACCGCAGGTCCCGGTTGCGGGGCTGGGGGACGACGAGCAGCCGGGGGTGACCCGGGTCGGTGCCCACCATGGCGGCCAGCGGCGCGGCGGCCTCGCCCGCGAGCTTGAGCGGGATGAGCACCAGCGGCTGGGCGGAGATGTGGCAGTGCCTGACCGTGGTGACCCGCTGCGCGACACCGTCCCTGACGGCCCGCAGTCGCGCCAGCGCCGTCAGCGCGCTCACCTGTCGTCCGCTCTCGCCGCGGTGACCCCCGGCGCGACCGGCCCGGTGGCCTCGACGATCCTCACCGCAGCGACTCCTCGCGCAGCCGGTCCGCCAGCCGGAGCAGGCGGGCGATCTCCTCCTGGCCCTCGGCCACCTCGCGGGTGCCCTCGGCCAGGCCGAGCGCTTCGTGCATGCCGGAGACGCCGCCCAGCTGGTCGCGGATCTGACGCCCGAGCAGGTCGGTGGATCCGCAGGCGCGGGCCTCGTGACGGCAGAACATGCACATGTCGCAGGTGGACAGGCAGTCGGGCGCGTAGCGGGCGGGTACCTGGAGCAGCGCCTGGGTCAGCTCGTCCGCCGAGCGGGTCGGCACCCCGTCCTCGCCGGGGGCCAGGTCGAAGGTGAGGTCGTCCGGCAGGCCCTCCAGCAGGTACTCGACCCTGGTCATCCTGGTGAGCTGGCGGCCCAGCACCGACAGCTGCCTGCGCACGTCGACCAGCGCCGCGGTCGGGCGGTTGGCGAAGTTCTCCGGGCAGACGAGCACCACGTCGTGGGAGACGCGCTCCGGGTCGTGTCCGAGGTCGGCCATGAGCGTGCGCAACGCCAGGACGTAGACCGCCGCCTGCCGTGCCGCCGCCGCGACCTTGTCAGGCTCGGCCTGGCCGTCGATCATGCCGAACGACTTGATCTCCACGATGTGGAATCGCCCGCCGACCTGGAAGGCCACCACGTCCGGTTCGAGGTAGGAGGTGTGCCCGGCGATCTCCAGGCTGAACAGCGGGTGGTCGTAGAACACCGCGGTCCCGTCGTCCTCGCGCGCCGCACGGTCGATCAGCGCCCGGGTGTGCGAGTGGCGCAGGTGGGAGCCGACGCTCTCCACGTCCCGGTAGCCGACCTGGGCGACGGACAGGCCGAGCAGTTCGCGCAGCAGCCGCAGCAGCTCGGCGCAGCCGTTCTCCTTGACCAGCGACTCGAAGACGTTCCCGCGGGTGATCGCGAACTGGGACTGGCCGAACGGGGCGGGGAAACCGACGTGCCGGGCCGTGCGGTCCTTGTCCACGCCCGCGGCGTCCATCACCGCCCGGCGCGCGCAGCCGGGGTTGGCGGCCAGCGCCGCGATGGCCCGTGCGTCGTGCGGGCGGGCGGGCATCGTCCCGCGCAGCTCGTCAAGCCTGTTCAGGAAGGCCCTCTCCCGAAGGCTGTTCATGCGCGGGTCCCCCCGTCCAGCCTGGTCTTCAACAGGCCCCCCTCAAGGTGTTCATCGCGGTGACGCCGAACAGGCGCTCGACGTCCGGTAGTTGCCTCGTCGCCCGCGCCGCCACCTCGGCCCGCTGCGCGGTGTCGGCGGCCCGGTGCACCTCCAGCTCGGCTCGCGCCGCGCGGATCGCGGTCGCGGGGTCGGCCGGGGCGAAGCCCTCGACGGCGCCCGGGATGTTCTGCGCCATCCGCGACAGCAGCCGCACCGCCCCCGCCGGCGGCTCGGCCAGCCGCGCCAGGTGCTCGGCGATGCGCATGGTCGAGGTGAGGAAGTCGACGCGCGGGCTCAGCGGTCCCAGCACCCGCGACTCGGCCGGCCAGGTGCTGTCGGCGAGCAGCCCCCGGGCGGGGGAGAGCCGGTCGGTCAGCGCGGCGCACAGGTAGTACGGCCTGGCGTAGGGGTCGCCGCGGAACGAGCGCTCCTCGTCTCGGCGCAGGCTGGTCAGCTGTGAGCCGCGGAGCTCGCGGGAGAAGAACGCGTCGTTCACCGCCACGATGAGCTTGGCCGAGGTCGGCACGCCCAGCATGGCCAGCGCCTGGTGCACCTGCTCCCTGATGGGCAGCAGCGAGGTCTCGGGCTCGCGCGCGGGCGTCGGCGCCTCGGAGGTTATCGCCGCGTCCCATGCCTGTTCGGCTCTGCGCAACTCCCCGCGCAGCGACCGGGCGAGCGAGTTCTCCTTCGCCTTGACCGCCCGTCGCACCTCGGCGCGGAGGTCGGCTATTCGCCGTTCCAGCGCGTCCAGTGAATCACTCACGGCCCGGAGCGTAACAGGAGTTCCACTGGTCTCCCTTCAATTCCAGTGAATTCCAGCATTAAAGAGCAACTCATCGCATCGTGATAACGGGATGAAAAGGGCATTTGATACGTAACTCACGGCTAGAGGTGAAGAACCTGACAGGTGTCGCGCGCCCCGCCACCCGAGACGTCCGGACCAAGATGAGTCACCACCGCGAAACCGGCGGCGACCATTACACCGCCGCGGTGAATCACCGCGCCATGGTCACGGACGGCCTGCACGGCACTCCCGGCGACCGTGTCTCGTCGGACTGCGCCGGCACTCCTTGACGCGTACGTTGCCGGCGGTCACGCTGTCATTGCTCATCCACGGCGAACTCGGATCGTATTGCCGAGGCACCGTGTCGTACGTATTCACCGGCGAAGTCCCGGTCGGCCCCGGCACGTCCGCCTTGAGACGCCGGGGGCCGTTCCGGCGGGCAGGCGAAAGGACGGTGTCGTGGCCGTGCGGTTCTTCACTGCGAGAGCGCTGGTTCTCGTCGCATCCGGCGTGTTCCTCGCCGGATGCGGGTCACAGGCCGCGTCCGGCGAATCCCCCGACGGTCAGGCGCAGCCGTCGGGCGGCTGCCCGCTCACTCCGGAAGCCCTTTCCAAGGCCACATCCCTGAGCTGGGAGTTGCAGGAGAGGAAAGACGACCACCCGTTGGAGACCGCCGAATCGATCAAAGTGACGGCCTGCCTCTACACGGCCGCGGACGCTCCCCAGGACGGCTCGGATCCGCTGGTCCTGCGAGCCGACGTCGCCACCGGAGCGGATGCGGCCACGATCAGGAAGGACTTCACCGACACGTGCACCGAGTACGGCGGCAAGGTCGGCGACTCAGCCGCGGCTGACGGTGCGATCGTGTGCGACCGGAACGGTTCCATCGTGGAGGGCCTGGTGGGAGGTGCCGATCGAGTGGTGAACGTCTATCTGGTCAACGCGGAGGCGGCCACCGCCGGCAGGCTCACCCCGGCCTTCGACAGGATCCTCGCCGCCGTCGGCTAGCGTCCCGGCGGAGGGCGCCTCCGCTCAGTCCGGGGGTAGGGCGTCTTCGAGGGCGGCCGTGAACCAGCGAGCGATGCCGGCCGGATGCGTGACGGCGGTGCCGACCACGACCGTGTGCGCCCCCAGGCGGGGAAGGGCTTCGGCGGCCTGCTCGGTGGTGTGGACGCGGCCGTTCCGGCGCCCCGGTGGCCGGGTGCTCCCGATCACCCCTGAACGCCGGCCGGTGGCGCGAGCCAGGCGGGTAACGGGCGGGTGTGCAGTACGTCCAGTCGCGAGACGGCCCGGGTCAGCACGACGTAGAGCCGGTTGAGTCCTCGGGTCTCGGCTTCGGCGATCTCGGCGGGCTCGGCCACCACCACGTGGTCGTATTCGAGACCCTTGGCCATTGCCGCGGGGACGGCGGTGACGCGGGCCGCGGAGGCGATGTCGTCGAGCGTGGCGACCTCGATGCCTTCGGCCCTCAGCGCCGTCACCAGCTCGCCGAGGGCCGTGTCGGCGGCGATCACCGCGATCGAGCCCTCATGGCCGAGCGCGTCGCGCACCGCGCGGACCGCGGTGCCGGCGAGGTCGGGTGTCCGGTGGACCCCGAGACGGCCGTCCGTACGGAACGAGCGAGTCCTGGGCACGTCCACGGCCAGTTCCTCCAGCAGGCGGTTGGCGATCGCGACGACGGCGGCGGGCACCCGGAAACCCGTGGTCAGGGCGGTCAGTTTCGCGTCCGGCTTGCCCAGGTGGGCCAGGTGCTCGCGCCAGCCGCGGGCCGCCCACCGGGTGGTGCCCTGCGCCAGGTCGCCGAGCACGGTGATCGAGCCGTGCTCGCTCCTGCGGGCGACGGCCCGGCACTGCATCGGCGAGAGGTCCTGCGCCTCGTCGACGATGACGTGACCGTATCCGCGAGGGCGCTCCAGCAGGCCCGAGATCTCGTCGAGAAGTACGGCGTCGGCCGCCGACCACCTGGCGCTCCTGAACGAGCGCGGCGGCCTGGTCCACAGGATGGCCGACTGCTCGCCGGGGGTGAGGACCCCGTCCGCGGCCCCGGCCAGCACCGCGGGGTCGCCGAGCAGCTCCGCCAGCACCTCCTCCGGCCGGACGGCGGGCCACACCGCGTCGACGTGCGCGGTGAGGGCCCTGGTCATCCCGCGCGTCCAGGCGGCACTCGTGTTCCGGCCGCGTGCCTCCGCCTGCCGAAGCAGGACGGCCACGGTACGCGAGAGTACGCGCTCGCGGCCCACACCGTACGGGGTCGCCTCCCGCAGGACGGCGTCCACGATGGCACCGAACTTCTCCTGTCCCACCCGCCAGCGGTGGGAGCCGTCGGGGACGGTGATCGGACCCGCCGGGGTCGTCACCCGCCGGTACAGCGCCTGACGCAGCACCTCCGCCATGCGGACGTCGTGCTTGACGGCCGCGGCCTCCTCGCCGCCGGCTCCCCTGAGCGGCTCTCTCGCCAGCAGCCCCGCCATGGTCGTCTGCTCGACGTCGACCTCGCCGAGCGCCGGGAGCACGGCCGCGATGTACCTCAGGAACGCCCGGTTGGGGCCGAGGATCAGCACGCCTGTGCGCGAGAGCCGCTGCCGATGGGTGTAGAGCAGGTAGGCGGCCCGGTGCAGTCCAACGGCGGTCTTACCGGTGCCCGGCGCCCCCTGGATGCAGATCGACTCCTCAAGCCCGGCACGGACCAGCTCGTCCTGCTCGGGCTGGATGGTGGCCACGATGTCGCGCATCGGCCCGACGCGGGGGCGCTCGATCTCGGCGGCCACGATCCGGCTCGCCACGCCCAGGTCCTGACCGGCCCCAAGGTGCTCGTCCTCGAAGCCGGTCAGTGTGAC
>NZ_JBEXGU010000221.1:0-12053 GCF_040607515.1 Streptosporangium sp. NPDC005286
AGGCAGGGGCTGTCCGACCGAACACATGACCGCATCCAACCTGTCGGACGGGGAGCCGTCAGGCTCCAGGCGTCGACTCGTGATCAGGGCTCACCGCCCGTTCGAGCTCCGATTCGGTCGAATGCGGGGACTCCGAGGAACACCTTCGATGACCTGCGCTCCTGGCGGGCATCGAGCTGAGCGACCTTCTCTGCTGCCCCAGCGAGGCTGACCCGTAGCCCTTCGATCTCGTCGAGCCGGCCTTCGCGTTCGGCCTCGGCGATGCGGGCGATCAGGTTGTCGCGGATGTCGGCAAGTCGTGTCCGCTGGGCCGGGTCCGGTCGAAGGAGTGAGCATCTGACACAAGCGTGCTCATGGATGCAAGGGGGTCCGAAGGCGCGTGCGCGGGTGCCGATGGACACCTTCCTTTTTTCGAAGTGGGCGAGGAAGGCATCCCATTCTTCCTCGGTCGGGGTTCGGTACTCTTCGCTGGGGCGAGAGGTTCGACGGCGGGCGATGAACGCTCGGTGGGCTTCGATTCTGAACTTTCGTGCTGGTGGAGCGGCACGGCACCTCCAGCCTGTACCGGATCAACGAAGAGTGCGTGCGGTGCTTTCCCACCGCCGCCGACGTGGTGATGGGCAACCCCGTCCCGGCCACCCCCACCTGCGACCGAGGAGCACGCCATGGCACATGAGGAGGTCGTCGAGCGCTACTCCGGCCTGGCCCGCGCGGCGCTGGCCGGTGAGAGCGTCGTGGACTGCGCTCCCGATGCGTTCGCCGACGGCTGCTTCGGCGCGGCCGGCTACGACGACACCGCGGGACTGCCCGAGGGCGCGCTGCGCGCCAGCCTCGGCTGCGGCAACCCGGTCGCCGTCGCCGAGCTACGCACGGGCGAGACCGTGCTCGACCTCGGCTCCGGGGGCGGTATCGACGTGTTGCTGTCGGCGCGCCGCATCGGCCCGTACGGAAAGGCCTATGGCCTGGACGCCAGCGCCGACATGGTGGAGCTCGCCCGGCGCAACGCCGCGGCGGCGGGTGTGGCCAACACCGAGTTCGTGTGTGGCACGATCGAGGCGATCCCGCTGCCGGATCACGCGGTCGACGTCGTCATCTCCAACTGCGTGATCAACCTCTCCAGCGACAAGGCGGCCGTGCTGGCTGAGACCTTCCGGGTTCTGCGGCCCGGCGGCCGCCTGGGCATCAGTGACGTTGTCACCGACAGTGCAACCGGCGGAGCCGTCGAGGCGCAGCGACGCGTGGCCACCGAGCAGCGGGTGGGCTGTATCGCCGGATCCCTCACCGTCGTCGAATACCGGGCTCTGCTGGCGGCGACCGGGTTCGTGGCCACCTCGATCACGCTGACGGCCGATCACGGCGACGGAGTGCACTCGGCCGTCATCCAGGCCGTCAAGCCCGCGATCTCTCCGGGGTTGGAGATCCGGCCGATGCGTGAGACCGACGCCGAGCAGGTGCTGGCCATCTACCAGGCGGGGTTGGATACCGGCCAAGCCAGCTTCGAGACGCTCGCACCCAGCTGGGAGGGCTTCACCGGGGGTAAGTTGACGCACCCGCGCTATGTCGCCGTCGACACCGACACAGGTGAGGTCGTCGGCTGGGTGGCCGCCTCACCGGTCTCGGCCAGGGCGGTGTACGCCGGAGTCGTCGAGCACAGCCTCTACGTTCACCCCGACTGCCAGGCCCACGGCATCGGCCGGGCCCTGCTGGCCGCGTTCATCGCCGGGTCACAGGACGCCGGAATATGGACAATCCAGGCGGGAATCTTCCCGCAGAACGCGCCCAGCCTGTCTCTGCACCAGGCGCTCGGCTTCCGCGTCATCGGTACCCGCGAGCGCGTCGGCCACCACCACGGCGTGTGGCGCGACGTGATCCTCCTGGAGCGGCGCAGCGCAGTCACCGGGCTTGAGGCAGGGGCGCCGTCAAGATACGTCGCACCGGGGACGAAGTACCCGTAGAGGAACTCCGCAGGATTATTACACTGCTGCGAAGGGCGGCTGATGATGGAGTTGACGGTGCTGGTGGTGCCGGACTGTCCGAGCGCGTCGGTGCTGGATGAGCGGCTGGCCGAGGTGCTGGCCGATCGCCGGTGGGTATCGGTGATGCGGCGAGTGATCGACGACGACGAGCAGGCGGCCCGGTGGGGGATGCGCGGGTCACCGACGCTGCTGATTGACGGTGTCGACCCGTTCGCCGATCCGGGGGTGCCGGCCAGCGTGTCGTGCCGGATGTATCGGGATGAGGATGGCCGCCTGGAGGGAGCGCCGTCGGTAGCCGCTCTGCGCCGCGCCCTGGGCCAGGCGTAGGTCAGCTGAGTTCGCTGGTCGACTTGGCGTCGTGGTCACGCAGCCAGGTGACCAGGTCATCTGCGCCGGTGCGGCGGGCGGCATCCAGCGGGGCCAGCTGGTCGTAGCCGACCCGGTTAACGTCGCCGCCGCGTTGTAGGAAGAACTCTGCCGCTTGGCGCTGGCCGCCATGGCAGGCTGACCACAGGCCATGGGTGATGTCCACCACCGATCACCGCCACGTCGGCTTCGAGGTCGGCGCCGGCCTCCAAAAGTGCATTCAGGACCGGCACGTCGTCGCTGCTGGCCGCCCAGTGCCCTGATTGCTTCGCCCTCCTCCACGACAGGCCAAATCACATCGGCTGTTCACCAGTTGTTCGTCTCTGCTGATATCGATACATGCCAATATCGGCTTCTGTCATGGACCGAGGAGATTGTCCGCGCTGCCGACGTGGTGGTCACCATGGGCCGGACGCCTGCCCGGCCTTTCCCGGCAAGCGCCACCTGGACTGGGAGTTGCCCGACCCGGACGGCAAGAGCGTCGCGGAAGCGCGGCCGATCCTCGACCTGCCCGGCGCCCGAAAGGGCGGCACCTCCGTACCGTGCCCTAATAGACATATGTCAATATAGATGTTAGTCGACTTCGATGGATCTCTATACGGGAGGGCTCGATGGAGCCGCTGGAGCTTTTGGAGTGCAGCTCGCCGCTGACGCGCGAGCCGCTCAGCGCCGAGCAGGGCGCCGCCGTGGCGCGGGTGTTCAAGGCACTGGGAGATCCGGTACGGCTGCGCATCGTGTCGATCGTGGCCAGCCATGCCGGCGGCGAGGTGTGCGTGTGCGACCTGACCGGCGCCTTCGAGCTGTCACAGCCGACCATCAGTCACCACCTGAAGGTCCTGAAAGAGGTCGGGCTGCTGGTCTCCGAGCGCCGGGCCTCGTGGGTGTACTACCGGCTGGTCCCCGAGACCCTGGCCGAGCTGTCGGCCCTGATCAACGTTCCCGCCACGGCCTGAGCGCGACCACGGAAGGAAATCCATGTCCTCACCGTCCACCCGAGCCCCGGTCTCCGCCCCTGTGGGGCAGCCGGGCGTGATCGGCGCCCTGTCGACGCCGGATCGCCTCCTGCCGGTGTGGATCGGGCTGGCGATGGCCGCCGGTCTGCTGCTCGGCCGGCTGGTGCCCGGCCTGAACTCCGCGCTGGAGGCGGTGAAGATCGGCGAGATCTCGCTGCCGATCGCGCTGGGTCTGCTGCTGATGATGTACCCGGTGTTGGCGAAGGTCCGCTACGACCGCCTGGGCGCCGTCACCGGCGACCGGCGGCTGCTCGTCGCCTCGCTGGTGCTGAACTGGGTCCTCGGCCCGGCGCTGATGTTCGCGCTGGCCTGGCTGCTCCTGCCCGACCTGCCCGAGTACCGCACCGGCCTGATCATCGTCGGCCTGGCCCGCTGCATCGCCATGGTGCTGATCTGGAACGACCTGGCCTGCGGCGACCGTGAGGCCGCCGCCGTGCTGGTCGCGATCAACTCGATCTTCCAGGTGGTGGCCTTCGCCGCGCTCGGCTGGTTCTACCTGCAGGTGCTGCCCGGCTGGCTGGGCCTGGCCGAAGGCACCGCGCTACAGGTCTCGGCCTGGGACATCGCCTGGTACGTGCTGATCTTCCTCGGTATCCCGCTGGTGGCGGGCTACCTGTCGCGCAGGCTGGGCGAGCGTGCCCGGGGCCGCGAATGGTACGAGGAGCGCTTCCTGCCGAAGATCGGGCCGATCGCGTTGTACGGGCTGCTGTTCACCATCGTCATCCTGTTCGCCCTGCAGGGTGAAACGATCACTTCCCAACCCGGAGACGTAGCGCGCATCGCGGTACCGCTGCTGGCCTACTTCGCCCTCATGTGGGGTGGCTCCTTCCTGGCCGGCCGGGCGATCGGCCTGACCTACGAGCGCACCACGACGCTCGCCTTCACCGCGGCGGGCAACAACTTCGAGCTGGCCATCGCGGTCGCGGTCGGCGTCTTCGGGGTCACCTCCGGCCAGGCCCTGGCCGGGGTGGTCGGCCCGCTGATCGAGGTGCCCGTCCTGGTCGCCCTGGTCTACGTCAGCCTGGCCGGCCGCCGCCTGTTCTCCACCACCCCCGCACCGAAGGGATCAGTCCATGCCTGACACAGCCGATACGCCCCAGGTCCTGTTCGTCTGCGTGCACAACGCCGGCCGATCCCAGATGGCCGCCGGCTGGCTCACCCATCTGGCAGGCGATCGGATCGAGGTCCGCTCGGCCGGGTCGCAGCCCGCAGAGACGATCAATCCGGTCGCGGTGCGGGCGATGGCCGAGGTCGGCATCGACATCGCCGCTGAGCAGCCCAAGGTGCTGACCGTCGAAGCCGTGCGGGTCTGCGATGTGGTCATCACCATGGGCTGCGGGGACACCTGCCCGTTCTTCCCCGGCAAGCGGTACGAGGACTGGAAGCTTGACGACCCCTCCGGCCGGGACATCGAGGCCGTCCGGAACATCCGCGACGAGATCCGAGCCCGTGTCGAAAAACTGATCGCCGACCTCGACGCCCGGTGACCCGGCCTGGGCGGCCTGAGCCGGGCCCGTGGCCCAGAACGCCTGGACCGCAGGTCCACGCCGACGGTCCAGGTCCGACAAGGCGCCCCGCTCAGGGGCGCTGCGTGCCGGCCAGCAGCCAGACGGTGGAGATGAGCAGGCGGGCGGCGGCCACCAGGGTGGCCGGCTCGACGCGGTCGGGGGTCTCGGCGGGGGTCTGGTAGCCGGGCATGCCCATGCCGATGCCGATCGCGGCCAGCCCCGCCGCGGCGTAGCGGCGGTTGTCCGAGGCCATCGCTCCGGCCCGCAGTGCCACCCCGGTGCGGCGCCCGGCCTGGTCCAAGACGGCCAGCAGGGCATGGGCCGGGCCGCCCGCCTCGACCGCGGCCGCCTGGTGCAGCTGCGCGGCCCCGTCCAGGTTGATGACCTGGGTGCCCGGCGCCACAGCGGGGGCGTGGTGGGCCGAACCCCAGGCGCCGACCTCTTCGGCGTCCAGGAAGGACACCCTCAGATCCACCGGCACGGTCAAGGTGGTGGTGAGGACACGGGCGGCTTCCAGGATCGCGGCCACCCCGGAGGCGTTGTCGGCCGCGGCGGGCAGGCGACGGCCCGGGTCGTCGCCCACTCCGTCGAAGTGCGCCGTCAGCAGCACCCGCGGCCCACCCGCCGTCCCTTCCCCCGCCCCCTCATCCGGCACGTCCGGCCCGATCGGCAGGTGGCCGTGAACGTTGACACCGCCAACACCGACCGCGCGCAGCGGTGCCGACGCGGTCACGGTCACTTCCCCCGCGGCGAGGGCATCGGCCAGCTGCCGGTGCAGGTCGGTGCGTACTCCGATGACCGCCACCGCATGCCGGGCGGGCCCGGCGATCATTTTGGGCATCCACCCGTCGTCGTCGGTGTTTCGGGCCGTCAGCACGCCGAGGGCGCCGTCGGCTTCGGCGCGCCGGCAGGTCTGCGCCCATTCGCCGGCCGGAGCCAGCACCCAGCGCCCGCCGAGATCCGCCGTGCCCGCGTCCGCCAGCGGCGCCGAGTGCGGATCGGGCAGTTCGGCCGAGGCCAGGTGCTCGGCGAAATCGCGGCGATGCTCCAACCGCCGGGCTGCCCGGCCGGCGCTCCACTGCAACACCGGTGTGCGATACAGCTCTCGCACCTCGGCGACATCGAACGGGTCAAGCCGAACATCGGCGTCCAGCGTACGTAACCGGTCGGCGAGCCAGGTGGCGGCGGCGTGGCCGCCGGGGGTGCCCACCCGGCGGCCCGCGTAGCGGTCGGCGGCCAGCTCCGCGACGCAGTCGAGCATCCGCCGCGCGCTCACCTGTTCCAGGGCGGCCGCCAGGCCGGGGGCCTCGGCCGCCTCTGGTGGCACAGGCGGGGAGGCGGGGGGCGGGGAGCTCATCCGCAGCATCCACCGGAGGTGTTACTGGCGGCGGCCGGGGTGGCCGGTGCCTGGCCGCGGCCCTCGGTCTGGGCGGTCTGCTCGGCCTCGGTCGTACCTCCGCAACACGACACGGCTACGGAAACGGCGTCGTTGGATGCGGTGGGAGCGGGGCCTCCGCAGCATCCTCCGGCCGCGGGCGGGGTGAAGGCTTCCTGCAGGTTCCCGATGAATCCACCGGTGCTCTCGCTTGCCATGGTGTGCCCCTTTCGGGTCGGTGGCGCACGTGCTTGCGCCGCACCGGCCTCACTTGGATTTGACGGATATCTAAGTAGGGTCAGCGTTTCACTTTGATTAGAGGAATGTCAAGTTAGAAGGATGTCTAATCAAAATGGTGAGACGCGCTCCCGGCCCAGGCGGCGTTCTCCCCGCGCTGGACGCCGCTCACCGTGAACGATCGCGTCCCCGCCTCTCACCACAAGGAGCGGGCGTCAGGACCCGAGCTGTTGCAGGACTTCGGCGACACAGGTTTTAGCGGTGCGGGCGGCGCCGATCAAAGTGGCCGAGGCGGGACCGGTCCAGTCGCCGTAGCCCAGCAGATGCAGGCGAGGTTCTCCGAGCGCGCGGGTGCCCTCGGTGGGGATCAGACCGTCGTGGCCGCGCAGTTGCAGCGGAGCCAGGTGGCCGAGCGCGGGGCGGAACCCGGTGCACCAGATGATTGTCTCGCACGCCAGCTCTGTGCCATCGGCCCAGGCCGCCCCGGTCGCGGTGAGACGGGCGAACATGGGCTCGGCCTTGAGGGTGCCGCGGTCGCGGGCCTCGCGAACGGATGGCACGGCGACGATGTCACCCAGGTCACTCAGGTCACCGACGCCTGCCGCATCGGCCGAGCGGGCACGACGGGTGGCCAGGTCGAACAACGCCTTGCCGTCCACCTCGTCGGGCAGCAGCCGGGGCGGGCGCAGGGTGGCCCAGGTGGTGCTCGCGACAGTGGAGACCTCGGCGAGGATCTGTGCGGCGGAGTTGGCGCCGCCCACGATCATCACACGCTCACCGCGCAAGGGCTCGGGCCCGGTGTAGCCGGCGGTGTGCAGTTGCCGGCCCTCGAAGTCGCCGATGCCCGGGTAGTGCGGGATGAACGGCCGCCACCAGGTGCCGGTCGCGCTGATCACGATTCGTGCCTGCCAGGTACCGGCGTCGGTCTGGACCGTCAGATGATCCTCACCCCGCCGTACGGCCCGTACGCGCACGGGGCGGACGGTCGGTAACCGGTAGCGCTGCTCATAGTCGGCCAGGTAGGCGACGGTGTCGGCCGCGCTCGGAGAGGCCCCGCCTGCGGGCGCGGGCATCATCCGGCCCGGCAGTGAACTGTACTGGGCGGGAGAGAACAGCCGAAGCGAGGGCCAGGCGTGCCGCCAGGCGCCGCCCGGCCGGTTCTGGGCGTCGAGAATGACGAAATCGGCCTTCGCTCGACGCAGGTGGTAGCCCGCCGCCAGCCCGGACTGCCCGCCGCCGACCACCAGCACGTCGACCCGCCGCGGCGAAGGCGATGGTGCCGTCGCCTCGGTCGGGCTCACGTGTTCGCGGGCTCGGCCAGCGGGGTGAACAGCGCGCTCAGCCGGGCCACCGCCGAGGGGACGATCCAGTAGTAGACCCAGGTGCCGCGCCGCTCACTGTCGATCAGCCCGGCCACCCGCAGGGTCTTGAGATGGTGGGAGATGGTGGGGGCGCTCAGGTCGAAGGCGCCGGTCAGGTCACACACGCACGCCTCACCGCCGGGGTGGGAGCCGATCATCGACAGCAGACGCAACCGGACGGGGTCGGCGACCGCCTTGAGCGCCGCCGCGAGTTCGGCCGCGTCGGCTGGTGAGATGGGTTCGCGGGCGATCGGGGCACAGCACTGGGTGGTGGCGGCGGTCATACAACAACCCCTTAATTCGACATTTGTCTAAATCATACGCGGTGGTAGGCGACCAGCGCGAACGCGGCGATCGCGCAGGCCACCGCAACGGCTGCCATCACCCACTGGTAGCCGACCGCTTGGGCCAGCGCGACCGCGCCCAGCGGTGCCAGGGCTTTGTCAGCGACGGAGAAGGCGGCGATGCGGCCTGACAGCGAGGCGTAGGCGCTCGTGTCGTAGCGCTGCAGGAGCAGGTGCGGCAGGGTGATGGAGGCGATGCCGAAACCAAGCCCAAATCCGAGCACGCAGCCGATGGCGCCCGGCACCGTGTGCCCGGCCGGCGGAAGCAGCGCGGCGGCGACGCCCTGCAGGGCGAAGATCGCGGCGGCGATGAGGGCGGCGGGCAGGCGGCGTTGCAGGCCGGTGGTGAGCAGGCGGCCGGTCACCGACAGCACCCCCAGCAGTCCGGCCAGTGTGGCGGCCAGGACGGGTGAGTGCCCCAGATGGATGAGGTAGGTGATGAGCAGGACGGACATCACCGCTGCCGCGCCGCCGTTGGCGGTGAAGGCGATCACCAGCAGCCAGAACGGCCGCCGACGGGTGGCGGCCTTGACGACCTGAGCCCGCTCGTGGGTCGTGACCGGCCGACGTCCGGCGCGGGCGGGGCGGCGCACGACGAACGCGTGCAACGGGATCGCCGCCGCTCCGTAGATCACGGCCAAGACCACCAGGGCGGTGCGCCAGCCGTAGGAGTCGACCAGCAGGCCGGTCAGCGGCAGGAAGATGGTGGAGGCGAACCCGGCGACGACGGTGAGCGCGAGCAGGGCGTTGGCTCGGCCGTGGCCGGGGGTGGGGCCGTCGAACCAGCTGACGATGACAGCGAAGGCGCTTTCGTACAACACCATCGCGCACGCGATGCCGATCGCGGTGAAGACCGCGTACAGCTGGGGCAGGTTCTCGACCCGCGACCAGGCCAGGACGGCGAGCGTGCCGATGATCGACCCGGCGGTCATCAGGCCCCGGCCGCCGCGGGCGTCCAGCAGGCGGCCGACCAGCGGGGCGCACAGCGCGGCGATCAGGATCGAGCCGGTCAGCGCGGCCGCGATCTGGGCGCCGCCGGCGTGCAGGTCGGCTGCCATGGGGGTGAGGAAGACGGAGAAGGCGTAGTAGAGCACGCCGTAGCCGATGGTCTGCGTCACGGCCAGGGCTGCGACGATGCGCCACCCCTGGGCCAAGCGCGGCCGGCCGCCGCTCCCGGGGGTGGGGGCGGTGGCTTTCGTGGCGGCTTCAGTGGTGGAGCTCACTCGCGGTCACCGGCGCAGCCGATCAGCTGACGTCCGCTCGCGCTCGTCCAGAGCTCACCGGCGAGGTCTCCGGTAATGAACCCCTGGGCCTGCAGCCGCCAGGCCAGGGGCTGGGCCATTCGGGCGATCGCTGGGGCGAAGCCCGGGTTGGTGCTCGGCCTGCGGGCGGCGACCAGGTGCTCACCCAGGCGGCGGGTGTCGACGGGCCCGTGCTCGCAGATCAGGCGCAGGGCTTCCTTCTGGGCGGCGGTGGGGTATCCCTCAGACATCTGACGCTCCCTGTGTCTGCGGCTTCGGTGCTGGTCGATGGCCGGCGCGTTCAGCCGCAGCAGCCACCACCGTCGCTGCCGCCGAGGGTGACCAGCGGGAGCGGGGTGGCGAGCAGGCCACCGCTGATACCGGTGGCCAGGCCGACCCGCTGCTCTTGTGCCTCGGCCAGGCCAGAGGAGCACACGCCTGTCTCGGGCAGGTCGAGCTGGACGTCATGGGCGGCTTCCCAGTCCCCGGCCAGCGCGGCGACGACGGAGCGGACCTGCTCGTATCCGGTGGCCATCAGGAAGGTGGGAGCGCGGCCGTAGCTTTTGACGCCCACCGCGTAGTAGCCGCTTTCGGGGTGGGACAGTTCGTCGACGCCGTGGGCCGGGACGGTGCCGCAGGAGTGCTGGTTGGGGTCGATCAGCGGGGCCAGCGCGCGGGTGGAGCCGAGGATGGGGTCGAGCTCCAGGCGCAGCTCGGAGGCGATGGAGTGGTCGGGCCGGTATCCGGTGGCGACCACGACGCGCTCGACGGTGATGGACTGCTCGGTGCCGGAAGAGTCGCGGCTGAGTACCGTCACCTGGCCGTCGGCCTTGGTGAGGGAGTGGGTGAAGAAACCGGTCAGCAGTTGGATGCGTCCGTCCTTGACCAGGGTGTGCAGGCGGGTGCCGAGGGCGCCACGTGCGGGCAGTGCGTCGGCCTCGCCGCCGCCGTAGGCGCGTGCCGCGCTGCCTGCCCGGATTGCCCAGGTGACGGGGGTGTCCTGCAGCTGGGCCAGGGCCAGCAGAGTGGTGGCCGCCGAATGACCGGCTCCGACCACGAGGGTGTGGCGGCCCTCGTACCTCTCGCGGTCGGCGCCCAGCACGTCGGGCAGCGCGTGGTCGATGACCGCCGCTGCCTCGGCTTCACCGTAGGCGGGAAGACCATTCGCCCCGAGCACGTTGGGCGTGGTCCAGGTGCCGGAGGCATCCACGATCGCCCGGGCGTGGATCTCGCGGCCGTCGGCCAGGCGGATCAGGAACGGCACCTGCTCGCGGCCGATGGAGCGGACCCGGTCATAGCCCAGGCGGCTGATCGCGGTCACCGCCGCACCGAAGCGCACGTTGGGGGCGATCGCCGGGTGCTTGGCCAGCGGGGCGAGGTAGTCGTCGATCAGCTCGGCGCCGGTCGGCAGCCACTCGGGATCCGGCGCGGCCCAGCCTTCGGCCTGGAGCAGGCGCCGGGTTGCGGCGTCGACGTTGTAGCGCCACGGGCTGAAGGTGCGCACGTGCCCCCATTGGGCGATCGAGGCCCCGACCTGCTGCCCGGCCTCCAACAGCAGGAAGTCCAGGCCGCGCTCGGCCAGGTGGGCGGCGGCGGCCAGGCCCACCGGGCCCGCACCGATCACCACCACGGGCAACCCCTCGATCTCAGCGCTCTGCTGGGCGTTCTCGGTCGCGGACAAGACCTGCTCGATCTCGGTGGCCGCCGGGCCGCAGCATCCATCACTCATGTTCGTCTCCTGTGCGTCGCATGCTCATCGTCAAAGGCACCGGGGGCGGGGGAACTCCGGTTCACCGGGCCCTACCCACCCTCCGACTGTTTAGAAGTCTGTCGAAGTAATGCCTAGCCTGCCTCATTGATTTGAGGGATGTCAATATAGGTAGGCGTCTAAGTTGTGAGGTACGGGTACCGGGCAGGCGTTTGTCGCCGCCGCGGCGCACCTCGCCGCCCGGCGGTGGGGCCTATCCGCAAGGGGAGTCCGGCGAGCAGTCCACCGGCGGGCGGCATGCCCGCAGGCTCGCCTGCAGGTCGCTCAGCGCGCGGCCGATCCGCCCCGCATCCGCCCGGTAGTAAACGGTCTTCCACTCCCGACGGGAGGCCAACACGCCGCCGTCACGCAGGGTGGCCAGGTGGGTGGAGGTCGCCGACTGGGCCGGCGGCAGGCGCTCGGCCACCCCGCCGGCGAACAGCGCCAGGATCTGCTGGCGGGTCTCGCCGGCCATCGCCTTGAGGAAGGCGCGGGCCGCATCCCTCAACTCGATCCCGCTCAAGAACTGGACGCCGTGTAGGAGCGGCTGGAGACGTTTGCCGCTGAGGTGTTCTCTTGTTTTGCCCGTGCTGATCAGCGGTGGTGGGGCGAGCGGTATGTGCGTGGCCTGCTGAGTGACGGGGCGCGTAAATCGATGGAGCCGATGGCGGCCCGGCTGGGCGTGGACCGCCATGGGCTGCAGTAGTTCTGCACCGACGCCCCCTGGTCGCATCAGCTGGTGTCGGCCGAGCCGGCTTGGCGGATGGAGGCGGCGATCGACCCGGTGGCGTGGGTGATCGATGATGTGTCCTTTCCCGAGGACGGCCAGGAGTCGCCGGGCGTGGCCGCGCAGTACCGCGGGGCGCCGGGCAAGAGGGCCAACTG
>NZ_JBEXGU010000222.1:0-12039 GCF_040607515.1 Streptosporangium sp. NPDC005286
AGATCCAGACCCCGGGTCAGCTCATGCAAATGCCAGGCCGCATCCACCTTCGGCCGCAACACGCTGTCCAGCCGCTCGGGCGTCAACGACGGAATCGTCCCATCAGCCAGCACACCCGCGGTGTGGATCACCGCGGTCAGCGGATGCTCGGCGTCGATCCCGGCCAGCAGCGCCACCACCTGATCCCGGTCGGCCATATCACACGCCGCGACCATGACCTCGACACCGTGCGCGATCAACTCGGCCTGCAACTCCACCGCACCCGGAGCCTCCAAACCCCGGCGACTGGTCAGCAACAAACGCCGCACACCCCGCTCGGCCACCACATGCCGAGCCAGATGACCACCCAGACCACCGGTACCACCAGTGATCAACACCGTACCGTCCGGATCCCACGGCCGTTCTGCCTCCTCGGCCGGCATCACCCGGGCCAGACGAGGCACCCGTACCGCACCCTCACGGACCGCCGCCTGCGGCTCCCCGGAGGCCAGCACCGCGGCCAGCGACGACGGAAGCAACTCCGCGTCAACGTCGACCAGCACGAACCGGCCCGGGTTCTCCCACTGCGCCGACCGCACCAGACCCCACACCGCCGCGGCCGCCAGATCGGTGACCACATCACCTTCCCGCGCCTCGACCGCACCCCGCGTGACGAACACCAGACGCGAGGCTCCGAACCGCTCATCGGCCAACCACCCCTGCAACAGACCCAGCACCCCAGCCGTCACCGCATGCGCCGACTCCACTACGCCGGTGTTCTCGGAGGAACCGACGGTGAACGTCACCACGTCCGGCACCGGCCCCGCCTCGCCCAGCGCCGACAGATCACGATGAACCGCGACCGACTGCCCGGCCGACTCCCACATCCCCGCAAGACCCAGCGCGTCCGGCTCGAACCCGGCGAAACCCACCATCGCCACCGGCACCGGATCGGCCACGGGAACCTCAGAAAGCGTGCTCCACTCCAGCCGGAACAGCCCGTCACGCTCCGCCACCCGGCCACCACCCGCGGCGGCGAGCTGACCGGGCGAGAACGGGCGCAACACCAGCGACCGCGCCGACAACACCGGCTCCCCCGCGGCATCCACCGCCGTCAGCGTGACCGAGTCGGCATCGGCCCGGACCAGCCGCACCCGCAACGTCGCCGCACCACCCGCGTGCAGGCACACCTCACCCCAGGAAAACGGCAACCGGCCGCCCTCGGAATCGTCCAGCCCCACGAAGGCCACACCATGCAGCGCCGCGTCCAGCAACGCCGGATGCACCCCGAACGAACCTGCACTCGACGCCGCCTGCTCAGGCAGGACAACCTCGGCGAACACCTCACCACCGGCACCACGCCAGGCCGCCCGCAGCCCCTGGAACACCGGGCCATAGACAAGCAAACCCTCGGCCAGCTGGTCATAGAAACCGTCCAACTCGATCGCGGTCGCGCCGACCGGCGGCCACACCGCCGCATCGAACCGCGCGGCAGCCCGACCGCCCGTGGCCAGCGTGCCGGTCGCGTGCCGCACCCACGGCACATCCTCCCCAGCCTGCGCCGACCGAGAATAGACGTTCAAAGCACGTCGGCCGGTCTCCTCCGACGCACCCACCGCGATCTGCACCACGACCGCATCGTCCTCACCCAGCACCAGCGGAGCGGCCAGCGTCAGCTCCTCCACCAGGTCACAGCCGACCTGATCACCCGCCCGGATCGCCAGCTCCAGGAACCCGGTCCCCGGGAAGAAGAACATCCCGGCCACCGCGTGATCGGCCAGCCACGGATGGGTCCGCAGCGAGATACGCCCGGTCAGCACCACCTCATCGGAATCGGCCAGCCCGACCGTCGCGCCCAGCAGCGGGTGCCCAGCGGCGGCCAGACCCGCCGCCGCCACATTCCCCGTACCGGCACCCGCACTGCCATCAGGCCAGAACCACTGGTGCTGGAAAGCGTAGGTGGGCAGGTCGACCCGGCGCCCACCCGGCAGCACCGCCCGCCAGTCCACCGGCACCCCATGCACATACAGCTCGGCCAGCGCCGTCATGGACACCGTCCGCTCGTCGCGATCCTTACGCAACACCGGCACCAGCACCGCGTCCGACCCGGGCACCTCCGCGTCGGCGGCCAAGGTATCGGCGGCCATCGCGGTCAACACCCCGTCAGGGCCCAGCTCCAGATACGCCCGCACGCCCCGCGCGTGCAGCGTACGGACCCCATCGGCGAAACGGACCGCGCCACACACCTGCTCCACCCAGTAGTCCGGCGAGCACAGCTGCTCGGCCGTGGCCGCCTCGCCGGTCAGGGTGGACACGATCGGAACCCTCGGCGCGCTGTAGGCCAGGGTATGAGCCAGGGCGCGGAAGTCCTCCAGCATCGGATCCATCAACGGCGAGTGGAACGCGTGCGACACCCGCAACCGCTTCGTGCGCACCCCGCGCTCCTCCAACGCGGCGGCCACCTCAAGAACCGGCCCCTCGACCCCAGCGATCACCACCGAAGACGGGCCGTTCACCGCCGCGACCGACACCTCCTTCTCACGCCCGGCCAGCAGCTCGGCGACCTCCTCCTCGGACGCCCGCACCGACACCATCACCCCACCCGCGGGCAACGCCTGCATCAACCGCGCCCGACCCGCCACCAGCACACACGCGTCCTGAAGCGACAGCACCCCGGCGACATGAGCCGCGGTGATCTCCCCGATCGAGTGACCGGCCAGCACATCCGGCCGCACCCCCCACGAGAACACCAACCGGAACAACGCCGTCTCCACCGCGAACAGCGCAGGCTGCGCCCACCCGGTCTGATCCAGCAGCCCCGCCTCGGCCGACCCCGGCTCGGCGAACAGCACCTCGCGCAGCGACCCGTCCAGCAGCGGGTCCAGCTCCGCGAGCACCTCGTCCAACGCCGTCGCGAACACCGGGAACCGCTCATACAGCTCCCGGCCCATCCCCGCCCGCTGACTGCCCTGACCGGTGAACAGGAAAGCAAGCTGCGGCTCCGTCGCGGTCACCCCGGCCACCACGCCCACACCCGGCAGCCCCTCGGCCAGCGCACCAAGACCGGCCAGCACACCACCACGATCAGCCGCGACCACCACCGCCCGATGCTCGAACGCCGACCGCGTCGTGGCCAGTGAGAACGCGGCGTCGGCCAGACCCAGATCAGACTCGCCGTCCAGGAACGACACCAGCCGACCGGCCTGCGCCCGCAACGCCCGACCCGTCTTGGCCGAGACCAGCACCGGCACCACATCCGCAGCCGGTACCCGGCCCTGCGGACTGTCTTCTCCTTCCGGTGCTTCCGGCCCCTGCTCAAGAATGATGTGCGCGTTGGTGCCGCTGATCCCGAACGACGACACACCAGCCCGGCGCGGACGACCGGTCTCCGGCCACTCCACCGGCTCGGTCAGCAACTCCACCGCACCCGAGGCCCAGTCCACATGCGAGGACGGCTCGTCGATGTGCAGCGTCCTGGGCAGCACCCCCTGACGCATCGCCAGCACCATCTTGATCACACCCGCCACACCGGCGGCCGCCTGGGTGTGACCGAGGTTCGACTTGATCGACCCCAGCAGCAGCGGACGGTCCTCGTCCCGGTCCTGACCATAGGTGGCCAGCAACGCCTGCGCCTCGATCGGATCACCCAGCGTCGTACCAGTCCCGTGACCCTCCACCGCGTCCACCTCGACCGGGTTCAAGCCCGCGACGGCCAGCGCCTGACGGATCACCCGCCGCTGGGAAGGACCGTTCGGCGCGGTCAACCCATTTGACGCACCGTCCTGGTTGACCGCCGACCCACGCATCACGGCCAGCACCTGGTGGCCATTACGGCGCGCGTCCGACAGCCGCTCCAGCACCAGCATGCCCACGCCCTCGGACCAGCTCACCCCGTCGGCCGCGTCAGCGAAGGACTTGCACCGGCCATCGCCGGCCAGCCCGCCCTGCGCGCTGAAACCGATGAACGCGCCCGGGTTGGCCATCACCGTCACCCCACCGGCCAGCGCCAGAGTGCACTCACCCGACCGCAGCGCCTGCGCCGCCATGTGCATCGCCACCAGCGACGACGAACACGCGGTGTCCACCGTCACCGCCGGGCCCTCCAACCCCAGCGCGTACGAAATCCGGCCGGTCGCGACACTGCCCGCCGTACCGGTGCTGATGAAGCCCATCGCCTCCGGCGGGAACTCCACGCTTGACGCGTAGTCGTGGTACATGATCCCGGCGAACACACCCGTGTGGCTGCCGCGCAAGGAGACCGGATCCATGCCCGCCCGCTCGATCGCCTCCCACGACACCTCCAGCAGCAACCGCTGCTGCGGATCCATCGCCAGCGCCTCACGCGGCGAGATCCCGAAGAACCCCGGATCAAACTGCCCCGCCTCGTGCAGGAACCCGCCCTCACGCACATAGCTGATGCCCTGGCTCTCCCGATCCGGGCTGTAGAAGGCCGCCAGATCCCAGCCGCGCGTCGTCGGGAACGGCGAGATCCCATCCCCACCCTCACTGACCAGTCGCCACAGATCCTCCGGCGATTCGACCCCGCCCGGATAACGGCAGGCCATGCCCACGATCACGATCGGGTCGTCCGCGACCGGTACCACCGACGCTGGAATGACCACGTCGGCGTCCTCACCGAACAACTCGGCCAGCAGGAACTCCGCCAGCATGGCCGGCGTCGGGTAGTCGAACACCAGCGTGGACGGCAACCGCAACCCGGTCGCGGTATTGAGCCGGTTCCGCAACTCCACTGCGGTCAAGGAGTCGAAGCCCAGCTCACGAAACTCCCGCCGGACGTCCACCGCCGCGGAGTCGGGGTGTCCGAGGACCGTGGCGGCCTGAATGCGGACCAGATCGACCATGAACCGGGTCCGGTCGGCCTGCGTCAGTGCGGCCAGCTGCCGCACCAACGCTCCTCCATCGGCCGTACGCGCCAAAGCCGCCGTACGACGGGTGCCCCGCACCAGACCGCGCAGCAGCGGCGGCACCAGCTGAGCGGGCATCGCCGGTATGTTCATCAGGACCGGGAGCACCAGCGGTGCATCCGACCCGATGGCGGCGTCGAACAGCGCCAGCCCCTGCTCGGTGGTGATCGGCGGCAGCCCGGCGGCGGTCACCCGGTGCACATCGACCTGCGACATGCCCCCGCTCATCCCGGTCTCCTGCGCCCACAACCCCCACGCCAGCGACAACCCCGGCAACCCCTGCGCCCGGCGCCGCGCCATCAACGCGTCCAGCCAGGCATTGGCCGCCGCGTAGTTGCCCTGACCACCACCGCCCATCACCCCGGCCAGCGAGGAGAACACCACGAACCCGGCCAGATCCATACCCTGGGTCAGCTCATGCAGATGCCAGACAGCGTCCACCTTCGGCCGCAACACCGACTCCAGCCGCTCCGGCGTCAGCGAGGGAATGGTCCCATCGTCCACCACGCCCGCGGTGTGGATCACCGCGGTCAGCGGATGCTCGGCATCGACCTGCGCCAGTAGCGCGGCGACCTGATCGCGGTCGGCCACATCACAGGCGGCGACCGTGACCTCGACCCCGTGCGCGATCAACTCGGCCCGCAACTCCACCGCACCCGGAGCTTCCAACCCCCGGCGGCTGGCCAGCAGCAGATGCCGCACCCTGTGCTCGGCCACCAGATGCCGAGCCAGTTCCGCACCCAGGCCACCGGTGCCACCGGTGATCAACACCGTGCCCTCCGGGTTCCAGACCCGGGGCATGGTCAGCACGATCTTGCCGGTGTGCCGGGCCTGACTCATGAACCGGAACGCCTCCCGGCCCCGGCGCACATCCCACGCCGTCACCGGCAACGGCTCCAGCTCACCGGCGGCGAACAGCTCCATCAGCTCGGCCAGGATCTGCCGCAACCGCTCGGGCCCGGCATCCATCATGTCGAACCAGTGATATTCCAGCCCCGGGAAACTCTCCTGATCACGAATGTCCAGCTTGCTCAACTCGACGAACCGGCCACCCGGGCGCAGCAGTCGTGCCGAGGCGTCGATGAACTCCCCGGTCAGCGAGTTGAGCACCACATCGATGCCCCGCTCACCACACACCTCCCGGAACCGCTCCTCGAACTCCAGACTCCGCGAGGAGGCGATGTGGTCGTCCGGGATGCCCAGCGAACGCAAAACGTCCCACTTGGCCGGGCTGGCCGTGGCGAACACCTCCACCCCCAGCCGCTGCGCCAGCTGAATCGCCGCCATGCCCACACCGCCCGCACCGGCGTGCACCAGCAGCCGCTCGCCTGCCCGCAACCCGGCCAGATCCATAAGCCCGTAATAGGTGGTGAGGAACGCCACCGGAATCGTCGCCGCCTGCTCGAACGAGCAGTGATCGGGAATCTTCACCAAGATCGTGGCCTCGGTGACGACCACTGGGCCGAACGCGCCCTCGGCCAGACCGACCACCCGGTCCCCCGGACGCAGGTCCTCAACCTCCGGGCCGACCTCCAGCACCACACCGGCGACCTCAGCCTTGTCCTGGAACCAGCCCAGCGCGTTCAACCCGTCCAGCAGATCCCGGAAGTTCACCCCCGCCGCGTGCACCGCCACCCGCACCTGCCCCGCCTCCAACGGCTCGGCCGCCTGCGGGAACGGAAGCAACTCCAACGCGTCCAAGCTGTCCTTGGCCCGGCTGCCCAGCCGCCACGGCACCTCACCGGCCGGCGGCAGCAGACCCGCCCCCGAGGCCAGCGACGCCAACCGCGGCGCCCGCACCCCACCGTCGCGCACCGCCACCTGCGGCTCGTCCGAGGCCGGCACCGCGAGCAGTACATCGCGCAAAGTCGCGAGCGAGGACTCCTGATCATCCAGGTCGACCAGCACGAACCGGCCCGGATTCTCCGACTGCGCCGACCGCACCAGACCCCACACCGCCGCAGCCGCCAGATCAGCGACCGCCTCACCCTCACCCGCGGCCACCGCACCCCGCGTGACGACCACCAGACGCGAACCACCACACCGCTCATCGGCCAGCCACCCCTGCAACAGACCCAGCACCCCAGCCGTCACCTCGTGCGCCGAAATCGCCACGTCCCCGGCCCGCCTGGTCACGACCTCGGCCAGCACCACCTCCGGCACCGGCCCCGCCTCGCCCAGCGCCGACAGATCACGATGAACCGCGACCGACTGCCCGGCCGACTCCCACGCCCCCGCAAGACCCAGCGCGTCCGGCTCGAACCCGGCGAAACCGACCGCTGCCACCGGCACCGAATCGACCATGGGGAACTCCGACAGCGGAGTCCATTCCAACCGGAACAACCCGTTCCCCGCCGTCGCCTGTCCTCCGCCCGTGGTGGCGAGTTGGTCGGGCGAGAACGGGCGCAGCAGCAGGGACCTCACCGACAGCACCGGCTCCCCGGCGACGTCCACCGCGACCAGCGACACCGAGTCGGCAGCGGTCCGGCTCATCCGTACGCGCAGCATCGCCGCGCCGGTGGCGTGCAGGCTCACCTCTCCCCAGGAGAACGGCAACCGCGTACCTGCCTCGGTGTCCAGCCCGGCGAAGGTCACCGCGTGCAACGCCGCGTCCAGCAACGCCGGATGCACCCCGAACGAACCCGCACTCGACGCCACCTGCTCGGGAAGGGCGACCTCGGCGAACACCTCGCCACCCTCGGCCCCCCACCAGGCCGCCCGCAACCCCTGAAACACCGGGCCGTAGACGAGCAGATTCTCGGCCAGCTGGTCATAGAAACCGTCCAGCGCGATCGCGGTCGCGCCGGCCGGGGGCCACACCGTCGCGTCGAACGGCACGATCGGGGCAGGACCGGCCGTGCGGGTGCCCGTGGCCAGCGTGCCGGTGGCGTGCCGCACCCACGGCACATCCTCTCCAGCCTGCGCCGACCGGGCGTAAATGCTCACGCTCCGATGGCCCGTCTCCTGAGCGGCGCCCACCGACACCTGCATCGCGACGACGTCCCGCTCGCCCAGCACCAACGGAGCGACCAGGGTCAGCTCTTCGACCAGGTTGCAACCGACCTGGTCACCCGCCCGGACCGCCAGCTCCAGGAACCCGGTACCCGGGAAGAACACCATCCCGGCCACCACGTGATCGGCCAGCCACGGATGCGAAGCCAGCGACAGGCGGCCGGTCAGCAGCACCCCATCGGAATCGGCCAGCCCGACCGTCGCGCCCAGCAGCGGGTGCCCGGCGGCGGCCAGGCCCGCCGCCGCCACGTTCCCGGTACCGGAACCGGTGCTCTCGGGCCAGTACCGCCGATGCTCGAAGGGGTAGGTCGGCAGATCGACCCGGCGTCCGCCCGGCAGCACCGCCTGCCAGTCGACCGGCACCCCGTGCACATGCAGCTCGGCCAGCGCCGTCATCACCGCCATGTGCTCGTCCCGATCCCCGCGCAGCACCGGCACCAGCACCACACCTGTGTCGTACTCGTCCACGTCACGGCCGGCATCCAGAGCGCCGGCGGCCATGGCGGTCAGCACGCCGTCAGGGCCCAGCTCCAGATAAGCTCGCGCGCCTCGCGCGTGCAGGGTGCGGACCCCGTCGGCGAAGCGGACCGCGCCGCGGACCTGGTCCACCCAGTAATCCGGCGAACACAACTGCTCCGCAGTGGCCACCTCCCCGGTCAACGTGGACACGATCGGAACCCTCGGCGCGCTGTAGGTCAACGTACGGGCCAGGGCGCGGAAGCCCTCCAGCATCGGCTCCATCAACGGCGAGTGGAACGCGTGCGACACCCGCAACCGCCGCGTCTTGACCCCCTGCTCCTCCAGAGCGGCGGTCACCTTCAGCACCGCCTCTTCGACCCCGGCGATCACCACCGAGGACGGGCCGTTCACCGCCGCGACCGACACCTGGTCCTCGCGCCCGGCCAGCAGCCCGACGACCTCCTCCTCAGAGGCCCGCACCGACGCCATCGCCCCACCCGCGGGCAGCGCCTGCATCAACCGCGCCCGACCCGCCACCAGCACACACGCATCCTTCAGGGACAGCACCCCGGCCACATGGGCAGCGGTGATCTCCCCGATCGAATGACCGGCCAGCACACCCGGCCGCACTCCCCATGAGGACACCAGCCGGAACAGCGCGGTCTCCACCGCGAACAGCGCAGGCTGCGCCCACCCGGTCTGATCCAGCAACCCGGCCTGCTCGCTGCCCGGCTCGGCGAACAGCACCTCCCGTAGTGACCCGTCCAGCAGCGGGTCCAGCTCCGCGATCACCTCGTCCAACGCCGTCGCGAACACCGGGAACCGCGCATACAACTCCCGGCCCATCCCCGCCCGCTGGCTGCCCTGTCCGGTGAACAGCACCGCCAGCTGCGGCGGCGTCGCGGCCACCCCGCGCACCACACCGGCACCCGGCATGTCCTCGGCCAGCGCATCCAGCCCGGCCAACACACCGTCGCGGTCGCCGGCCAGCACCACCGCCCGATGCTCGAACGCCGGACGGGTCGTGGCCAGCGAGAACGCCGTATCGGCCAACGCCGCCTCACCGCGGCCCTCCACGTGCGAGGCCAGCCGCCCGGCCTGTGCCCGCAACGCCTCCGCCGTACGACCCGACACCAGCATCGGAACCACACCGCTCACCGCATCGGCGGCCGGTATCCGGTCCTGCGAAGCGTCTTCTCCTACCGGTGCTTCCGGCCCTTGTTCGAGGATCACGTGGGCGTTGGTTCCGCTGATCCCGAACGACGACACACCCGCCCGGCGCGGGTGGCCGGTGTGCGGCCACTCGGTCGGCTCGGTCAGCAACTCCACCGCACCCGAGGCCCAGTCCACATGCGAGGACGGCGCGTCCACATGCAACGTCCGGGGCAGCACCCCGTGCCGCATCGCCATGACCATCTTGATCACACCCGCCACACCCGCCGCCGCCTGGGTGTGACCGAGGTTCGACTTGATCGCCCCCAGCAACAATGGCCGGCCCTCGTCCCGGTCCTGCCCATAGGTCGCCAGCAGCGCCTGCGCCTCGATCGGGTCACCCAGAACCGTGCCGGTCCCATGCGCCTCGACCGCGTCCACCTCGGCCGACGACAAACCGGCGCCGGCCAGCGCCTGGCGGATCACCCGCTGCTGCGAGGGACCGTTCGGCGCGGTCAACCCGTTCGACGCACCGTCCTGGTTCACCGCCGAACCCCGCACCACCGCCAGCACCTGGTGCCCGTTGCGCTGAGCGTCCGACAGCCGCTCCAGCACCAGCACGCCGACACCCTCGGACCAGCTGGTGCCGTCCGCGGTGTCGGAGAACGCCTTGCACCGACCATCGGGTGCCATCCCGCCCTGCGCGCTGAACCCGACGAACACCAACGGCGACGTCATCACCGTGATACCGCCGGCCAGCGCCAGCGAACACTCCCCCTGCCGCAGCGCCTGCGCCGCAAGGTGCAACGTCACCAGCGACGACGAGCAGGCGGTGTCCACCGTCACCGCCGGGCCCTCCAACCCCAGCGTGTAGGACAGGCGGCCCGACAACACGCTGGCCGCCAGACCGGTGACGCCATGCCCCTGCGTATCCACCTGATTGCTCATGAGCAGGTTCATGTAGTCCTGGCCGTTGGTGCCCACGAACACACCGGTGTGGCTGCCCTTCAGCGAGACCGGATCGATCCCCGCCCGCTCGATCGCCTCCCAAGTGGTCTCCAGCAGCAACCGCTGCTGCGGATCCATCGCCAACGCCTCACGCGGCGAGATCCCAAAGAACCCCGCATCAAACCCCGCCGCATCCGCCAGGAACCCACCCTGGGCCTCCCCATCGAATCCCAGCCCTGACGACATCCCCAGATCCCAGCCCCGATCGACCGGGACCGGCGAGATCGCGTCCTCACCCTCAGCCAGCAACCGCCACAAATCTTCAGGAGAGCCGACTCCACCTGGAAAGCGGCATGACATCGACACGATGGCGATCGGCTCGCGCTTGCCCGACTCCACCTCCTCGAGTCGTCGACGGGTCTCGTGCAAATCGGTGGCGACCGACTTGAGGTAGTCAACGAGCTTCAGGTCTTCCGACATAGGAGGAGCCCTCCAGGGTATTCGCGAGCCGGGAGATCACAAGTCTTTGAGACGGCCCAGTTCGCTTTCGATGAAGCCGAGGATGTCCTTGGTACTCGCCGATTCGAGCATGCCGGCGACAGCGATTTCACTAGTTTCCGTGCCGCTCTCGCTCACCTTCGCCAGCAGCTGCCGCAGCCGGGTGACGATGCCGTTCCGGGCGAGATCGTCGAGTGTGGTATCGGAAAGAGCAGTCTCGAACCGGTTGAGATCGGCCAGCAATGACAGCTCCGTGGCCTTGCTCTCTCCCGGAGCGATTTCCGCCAGGAGGTGTTCGGCGAGGATGGCCGGGGTGGGGTAATCGAAGACGAGGGTCGCCGGCAGCCGCAACCCCGTCGCCGCGTTGAGCCGGTTGCGCAGCTCCACAGTGGTGAGGGAGTCGAAGCCCAGCTCGCGGAACTCCCGTCCCGCCTGGATCGCATCCGCCGACGTGTGCCCCAGCACCACCGCCGCCTGCGCCCGCACCAACTCGAGCACCAGCTGAACCTGATCGGCCTTCTCCAGCCCCGCCAGCCGCTCGACAACATCAACGCCGCCGCCCATCTGGGTGGCGACCGCCGACCTGCGGCCCGCACGCACCAGACCCCGCAGCAGATGCGGCACCTCGGGAAGGGCACGCAGCACCGACAGGTTCAGCGGCACCGCCACCACCATCGGACGATCCGACGCAGCGGCCGTCTCGAACATCGCCAGCCCCTGCTCGGCCGACAACGGAGGCATTCCGGTCCGGTTGATCCGGCGCATCTCGATCTCGCTCAACGTGCCGGTCATCCCATGAGCCTGCGACCAAGCGCCCCACGCCAGCGACAACGCCGCCAGCCCCTCAGCCCGCCGATGCTCGGCCAGCGCATCCAGGAAGGTGTTCGCCGCCGCGTAGTTACCCTGCCCGGGAGCACCCACGACACCGGCCATCGAGGAGAAGACCACGAAACCGGCCAGATCCAGACCCTGGGTCAGCTCGTGCAGATGCCAGGCGGCGTCCACCTTGGGACGCAGCACCGCATCCAGACCCTCCGCCGTCAACGACGGAATCGTGCCGTCGGCC